>CACXHH010000116.1 GCA_902767455.1 uncultured Eubacteriales bacterium | reverse complement strand
TTGTCGCTTTTCGCCGCATGCGATAACGGCTCGGGCGATAAAACTTCCGCGGGAACGAGCGGTAAAAACGAAAACACGTCGTTCGTGAGCGCAGATGCCGATTTTACGCTTTTATCCGCCGTTTTAAACGGTAAATCGATAACTTCCGAGTTCAGCTATTACGACGTGACTTTTCGCCCAGACGGGACGATGAGCGTGCTTATCAACCGTGACGGCGTAACGACGCGCCGCAACTCGACTTACACGTACGAAAAGGGAAAAATAACCGAAACCAACGGTTTTAGCGGAACGACCTTCCGTTACCTCGTCGACGTTGACGGAACGCTTGTGACGTCTTACGAAGATTTCGACGGCACCGCCGAAATAGTTCTCAAAAAGAAGGAGACGGCCGATTTGATAAAAGAAGTCGATTTTCAAAGCGTGCTCTTCGGCGAATCGCCCGAAGATACGAAGATGTATAATTATTGCCCCGCTGTCATCGTCGATAAGGACGAAGACGGCAACGACGTTATGCACGTATGGTACTGCACGAACAAGGACAGCGGCGTTATCGTAGACCATATCGGTTACCGCACGGGCGTAAAACAGGCGAACGGTAAGTGGATTTTCAGCGATGAAAAGATAGTTTTATCTCCTACGGAAGGCACTTGGGATGCGGCGCACACGTGCGATCCGGCGGTTATAAAGGGCGAATTCAAATATCACGGAAAAACATATAGCTATCTTATGGCGTTTCTCGGTTGCACTTCGCTCGACTATCAGAAGAACGAAACGGGCATCGCCGTAGCCGAAAGTATTGACGGGTCTTGGGTAAAGATAGACGAAGTAAACCCGATAGTTCCCTGGTACGACGACGGCGATATCGAAGTCGAAGAAGCCAAATATCAAAGCTATAAGGGAACGACGAGTATATACTGGGGAACGGGCATGCCGTCGCTTCTGAGCGTCGACGGAAAAGGCGAAGTCATTATGTTTTACCAGTCAACGTTAAGGGGCACGGGAATTCGCCGTATAGACCTTTCAGACGTAGCCAACCCCATAGTCAAGTATACCGTTTCCATTTCTTCGGGCGGAATTCTCAACTCTCAGAACGTTGCGTGCCGAATAGGCATACCCGATTTCTCTTACGATAGGGAAAGCGGCAGGCTGTACGTCGTGTCCGTGACCAACGAAAGGAACCCCGCCGACGTCACTTTGACGCGCGTAAATTCGCATTCTATGGTCGCTTATATCGACGGTCTTTCGTCTATGGAAGCCGTAGCCGAAACGCTTAAAAACGGCTCCTACAGGTGGAATATGGTGGGCTACGTCGGACCCTCTCAGACGGGCTGGGAAAGAAACCACAACCCCGCTCTCGTCCGCGGCGAATACGGAGAACTTCCAAGCTCCGATAAAGTCGACGTGATAGTGTCTACAGGACATAACAGCTGGCCGAACGAAAATATCTTCACTTACAGGTTATTCGGCTGGTCGTTCGAGATAGGTAAATAAAACGATAAAGGTCTTACCCGTCGGGCAGGACCTTTTTAAAATTGAAAAATTATTATCAATAATCGTTGTAACGGGTTGACTTTAACGTCGATAAAATAGTATAATAAAATAAATAAAAAATATGGAGGGTAGTTCTTATATGGCTACTAAAAAATCTTTTAACTGGCAAGAACTTCTTACCGCCGTGCTGTATATTCTCGTCGGTGTCTTGTTCATCGCTTTCAAACACGAATTCCTTAACTGGATCCTTACCATTACGGGTGTTCTGTTTATCGTTCTCGGTATCGTCGCTATCTTTGACGGCGACATGATGACGGGTATTATCGATATCGCGATAGGCGCTATCATTATTCTCGGCGGCTGGCTGTTTATCGAGATAGTTCTCATCATCTTCGGCGTTCTGCTTATCATCAAAGGCGTTCTCGACGCCGTTGCCGCGTTCAAGCCCTTTGATTTTTGGAGCGTAGTTATCGCGTGCATAACCGTTTTCTTCGGCGTAATGCTCATCGTCGCGAAATGGGTTGTCGTTGACTGGTTCTATATCGTTCTCGGCGTCGTCTTTATCGTAAGCGGCGCGATCAGCCTTTTCGGCGCTTTGACCGGTAAGAAAGTCGTTACGAAGAAAAAGAGAAAATAATAACTTTATAACGTAATATCGCGGGGCGTTTCGCCCCGCGTATATTTTTGTCGGAAAGTATTTTTTCTATTTGTAAACGCCACGTCGCATTTAATGTAATAATTTTAAAAATCGAAGATAATATCTTTGAAAAATAAAATTATTACGAAATGCATGATTTCTTTAGCCTATATTTTTAAGCGGCGTAAATCCGCTCGATTTTGCTTCGCTCGGCTTTACTCCCACGCAGTAATTATCTTTTGTCACGTCTTGAAGATTTTTGATGGGGTTAGCCCTTTTTTCGTATCTGTAATCTCTTCCGTTGTCCTTTATATAGTCGTCTATGACTTTGTGCCCCGCTTCGCCGTCGACAGGGCTCGTCAGGCGTGAGTTGAAGGTGAAAAATCTATGATTAGTCGGCAGGTTGTCGATATTCTCGTAGTCCGTGAGATCTCCCGTATACTGAACGGTGTCGGCTAATATTTTTCTCACGTAATCGACGTTTTCGTGAAGCGAGAGCGGCTCGGGGAACTTGGGCGAAGTTATAACGTCGTCGTATTCCTTTTTGAGATATTTTTTGATAAGCGAGCGCACCGCTTGCAGATGCGATACTTCTATCTCGTAATATTCTTCCCATATCTTTTTGATACGCTCGTCCGTTTCCGTCGAATAGTTCGACCAGTAAACGTAAGCTTCTGCGTACTCGTGCCAAAGCATACGTTCGAGAAGCTCTCCCGAAGTATCTATAAGCGCGCCGTATTGAGTGACGTGTTCTTCTTCCACGAGCGATATCTCTTCAAACAGCTTTCTGCCCCTGTCGTTTTCGTAGAACGCCGCTCCGTTCATATAATAATTCATCGTCTGCTGTTCCGCGGCGGTGATTATCATTGTGTTAAGAATCGTCTGGTTGTTGTTTTCGTAGTTGTTTATATGCGTTTTTACGTTGTCGTAAGGGTGTCTGTGATGGGCGACGGTCGGGCGCGCGGGCATTATCTCCGTGTAGCCGCCTACGAGCCTTTCGGCGTGAACGCCGTAGTCCATATCGAGAAGGTCTGCGTAACGATATAAGTGATCGAAATCTTCCAAAAGCGCGAAGTCAAGCGCCTTTTTCACGTAAAAATTGTTTTCCTTTTGCGCCATTTCCGCTGTAAGGTCAACGGCGAGTTGTTCGTACGAAATAGTCGTTTCAAGCAGCGTTTCGTTTACGGGCTTTAAATTTGAAAGTTTTTGCTGTTGTTCTTTTTCGACGTATCTTACGAGCGCCATATCGCGCCGCAGGTCTATATCGTTTACCGTGCGCTGGCTTTGGTGAGAAAACCAGTTGGCTTCGTATTCGGCGCCGGTAGCGAGAATTATTCTCGTTTTGGTGTAGGGGCTGACTTCGTTCTTGTCGTAAGCGACGGGGTAAATATCTTTCAGCGACGAAAGGTATTCTTCCGGTTTTTTGGTCTTGATCTCAAACGGATTCATAGTTTTCTCCTTTAAAAAAAAGTCGTTAATTGTTTTCCCGTTGTTCGGCCGTTTTATACTTGATTTTGAAAATCAAGCATTTTTACTTAAAAAATTCATTAAATAGGTTCAGATATGAAAAAACTTTTTTCCGTAAAACGCACTCGCGAGTTCGAGCAGGCGCTACTAAAAAACGGCGAAACGGAAGTTTCTCTCGTTGAACGCGTCGGCGAAAAACTTTTCAAACGCGTAATTGAAAAGCCTTTTGACAAAATAATCGTCTTTGTCGGCAAAGGCAACAACGGCGCCGACGGGCTTTCGCTTGCCGATAAACTACTAAAAAACGGCAGGTCGGTCGTCGTCGTAAAAGTTTTTGAGCCGCAAACGGACGCCTCACGCTACTTTTATGAAAAGTTTGTGGGCGACGGCGGCATGATCGTCGGGTTAGATGAAGCGAAAGCCGATAATTCTCTCGTCGTAGACTGTATCTTCGGTATCGGTTTCAAAGGAGAAGCGTCGGGCGAAGCTTTAAAAGCGATAAATATTATAAACGAAAGCAAAAAGGTCGGTGCGTACGTCCTTTCGGTCGATATCCCGAGCGGTCTTAACGGCGACAGCGGTATGAGCGTAACGGCGGTGCAAGCCGATGAAACGCTCGCCGTGGGCTGTCTTAAAACGGGGCACGTTTTAAACACCGCGAAAGATCACGTCGGAAAGTTAGATCTCGTCGATATAAATTTTGCGCTTGACGTATCTGTCGCGTATTTGCTCGAAAAAACCGATATTTCTTCCGTTTTGCCGAAGAGAAAACATTTTTCTCATAAAAACGACTTCGGTACGGTCGGCGTGTTCGGCGGCTCTGTCTACTACGGCGGAGCGGCTAAGCTCGCGAATATCTCGGCTTGCGCCATCTCGTCAGGCGCGGGGATAACCCGACTTATTACTCCGAAATGTATATCTTCCTTAGTTGCGCCGTATCTTCTCGAGAGCACTTATTTTCCGTGCGAATCTAACGATAAAACCGTTGTTTTTGATAGGGAGAATATCGATCTCGCGCTCGACAAACTCACGGCTCTGTCTTTTGGTATGGGCTTATGCGCAACTGACGAAACGTTCAAAATCCTTGAATATATATTAAAAAATAAAAGCTTTAAACTTTGTATCGACGCCGACGGGCTGAACTGTCTTTCTGAAAACCCGTCTTTACTTGACGAGAGAACGACGAAAAGCGTTATCTTAACTCCGCACGTAGGCGAATTCTGCCGTTTGAGCGGCGCGAAATCCGAAGACGTTATTTTCGATCCTATCGGTTACGCCAAAGCCTTCGCGAAAGAACACTCCGTTGTCGTCTTGTTAAAGGGAACGGCGACCGTCGTTACCGACGGAAACGACGTTTTTATTTCCGACAGGGGTGTTGCGGGCATGGCGACCGCGGGCAGCGGCGACGTGCTTTCAGGCGTTATCGCGGGACTTCTCGGCTATAACGAGTTGTCGGCGTTTACGGGCGCGTGCGCCGCTTTTATCGCCGGTTACGCCGCTGAAATTGCTTCAAAAAACGTTTGCGATATTTCGCTTACTTCTTCGATAACGGCGGGGCAAGTAGGGAGAGCCATCACCGAACTTGCCGAAAAATAGTTGTCAAACCACGCAAACGCCCGTTAAAAGATTGAAATTCTTTAAGTTTTGTATTATAATATTCGTGTATCGAGCAATAATACCGTTTGTAAACGATAACACAATAAAATATCACGCCGCATACTAAGTAGGGAAAGTTCCTTGAAATCAGGACACAACAGCCATTGCCGTTACAGTCGGAATGCCTATCGGCGTGTTTATATATGAACTCGGCTGCGGGCAAAGGCGGTCGGGCGTTTTCAGTGCCGTAAGACATCGGCGCTCGCTATCGTCGTGAAGATAAGCGCGGCGAAAGCGTATTTCTCCTTTGCCGAAAAACGATTTTAAGGAGATATCACTATGAAAAAACTTATCGCATTCGTCATGGCGGCGTTAGTCTGCCTGACTCTTTGTTCCTGCAAACTCGGTAAATCCAAAACGAGCGCGCCCGAAACCGAAACGCAAGCGTATTTTTACGTTTACGTCGCTCCCACGACCAACAACGGCGACGCCGTGAATATCTACACGGTAGATCTGAACGAAGTCGAAGTCACGGAAGGCGCTTTCTCCGTTCTCAAATACCTTCAGGCTGAATACGAACTGACCTTTGAGTACAGCGACAGCGAATACGGCGCGTTTATCACCGCGGTCGGCAACGTCCGTCCTTCGGCGGCAAACGAATTCGTGCTCATTTATACCACTTACGAAGCCGATTTTTCGCTTCCGCCCTACGATACTAAGGTATCTATCGGAGCCGTGACCTTTACCGCAGCGGGAGTCGGCGCAAGCTCAATGACCGTTTCGGCGGGCAACGCCATGCTGTTAACGCTCGGAAGTTATTGATTAAATGAAACGCAAGCTCGATTCGGCTAAAAAAATAGCCGCGCTCGGCATTATGGCGGCTTTAATAATAGCGGGCAAATGGTCGCTCGTAGTTATTCCCAACGTCGAAGTCGTAACGCTGTTTTGCGGGCTTTTCGGCTACGTTTTCGGGTTTATCGCGATTATCCCGGCAACTATCTTTTGCATAGAAGAAACTTTTGCATGGGGCGTTCATACGTGGGTTTTGGTGTACTTCGTGCACTGGAACGCCGTCGTCGCGTTGTTTGCGTTGCTCGGAAAATTAAGGCGTAAACCGCCAAAAGCTATCGATTACGTCCTTCCCGTGGTATGCGCGGTCGTGATAACCGTACTTTTCGGCGTGTTTTCGACCTTCGTCGACGCCGTTTACGCGTGTGTTTATTCGTCGTTCGATAAGTTTTTTATCTATTTCGGAACGATCTACGCGCGCGGCATAGTATTCTTTATAGTGCAAACGGTGTGTAATCTCGTGCTGTTTTCGACAGTTTTTCACCCGCTCGCAAAACTGTTGTTTGCGATAAACGACAAGGTTTTTCCGCCGAACGAGCCGATGACGAAAGAGCCGTGAACAAAAAAAATTAGGGCAGTCGCCGTAAAAGCGACTGCCCTTTTGCTATACGAATTTTTACATTCTTTCGGTGATTTTTAAAACGTCCTTCGGTTTTCCGACGACGACGATATGATCGCTTTCCTTGAAGGAGTAATCGGCGGAAGGGGACACGGACAGATTTTCGCCGTTTTTTACGGCGATAATGTTAAGCTTGTACTTTTTGCGAACGTCTATCTTGATAATGCTCTGACCTACCCAGTAAGGTAAAACGGGTATCTCGAAAATGCCGTATTCGTCGGAAAGTTCGAGATAGTCGAAAACGTTTGACGCGCTGTATTTTACGGCAAGGCTTTGCGCCATGTCGAGTTCGGGGTAAATAACTTCGTCCGCGCCGATAGTCGTTAAGATACTCGCCTGAATATCCTGACTTGCTTTAGCAACGATCTTTTTCGCTCCGAGTTTTTTAAGTAAAATGGTGATGATAAGCGAAGCCTCGAAATTATCGCCGATAGTCACGAAGCAAACGTCGAAGCTCTTTACGTCGAGAGATTTCAAAACGTTTTCGTTCGTACAGTTGCCGATATGGCAGTCGGGAAAAGTCGAAGATAAACTCTCCATAAGGTCTTCGTCGTGGTCGACGACCATAACTTCGTTGCCGAGTTTCAAAAGTTCAGCGGCAAGGTTCCTGCCGAGCCTGCCCATACCGATTACGAGAATTGATTTCATTATCTTATATTCTCCTTGATTTATGGTTTAAACGGTGAAATTATTCAGCCGATAATAACGTTTTCCGACGGTCTTTCCGTCACTTGTTTTGATTTTGCCGTCGAGAAGGCGAGCATGAACGACATTCCGCCGAGCCTTCCTGCGAACATAAGTACGATTATTACGTATTCGGAAACGAGCCCGAGCTGCGGCGTAATGCCTTTCGTAAGCCCTACGGTACCTATCGCCGACACCGTTTCAAAGGCTACGTCGGTCGCGGACATACGGTCGACGGCGCAGATAAGGACGGTTGAAGCGATTATCGCCGCAAGATACACGAAAGCTATCGAACAGGCGCTCTTTATCGATTTTTCTGAGATCTTGCGTTTAAAGACGACTATTTCGTTTCTTCTGCGCAAAATGGTGACTACCGTAAGGACTAAAACGGCGAAAGTCGTCGTTTTAAGCCCGCCGGCGGTCGAGCCTGCCGTTCCGCCGATAAACATAAGGAAGTAAGAAATGACCGTTCCCGCGGAAGAAAGACTTGCCTGATCGACCGCGGCAAAACCAGCCGTTCGCAAAGTGGTCGACTGGAAAAATGCGTTCAGTATCTTTTCTCCCCAGTCCATATCTGAAAAAGACGTGTTCATTTCCGTCACGAGAAGCGACGCTGTGCCGAAAACAAGCAGGACGAAGGTCGTCGTCAGGGCGATTTTCGAGTGGAAGGAATATCTCTTTACGTGTACGCCGTGCCTTGCCGTGTCACCCCAGACGATAAAGCCTATCCCGCCGAAGATTATGAGAAGCGCTATCGTGATAAGCACGAGCGGGTCATTTGAAAACTGCGTGAGCGAAGCTCCGTTTTCCGTTCCGAATATATCGAACCCGGCGTTACAGAACGCGGAAACGCTGTGGAAAAACGAATAGGCGACGCCTTTAAGCACTCCGAAACGGGGGATAAACCTTATCGAAAGCACGCACGCGCCCAAGAACTCGAACGAGCCCGTTCCTATGAAAATAGTTTTGAGCGTTCTCTTAACTTCCTGATAAGAAACCGCGCCCGCGGCTTGCATGGCGAGCGTTCTCGAACTTAACGAAGAGTTCTTCGCAAGGAATATGGCTATCAGCGAAATGATGGTCATTATTCCGAGCCCGCCGATCTGGATGAGAAGGATTATCACTATCTTTCCGAAAACCGTCCAGTGCGTGGCAGTGTCAACAACGATAAGCCCCGTAACGCAAGTTGCGCTCGTTGCGGTAAAAAGCGCCGTGTGAAAACTCGTGGTAAAACCTTCGGCAGTCGCAAAAGGCAAACACAAAAGCCCTGCGCCGACTAAAATGACGAGCAGGAAGCTTACGAGAATTATCGTCGTATAATTACGTTTGCCTTTGATTTTGCCTTTTTTGTTCATAAATATCCGATCGCCGATCATCGGCTTTTTGCTTAAAGCTTTCTTATTATATTATATCTTCGACTAAAAATCAAGCGTTATTCGGTCGTAAAGGTATTTAATTTTATTCCTTTGACCAAACGGTTTAAAGCCGCAAATCAGATTTTTCTTTTCGCGGTAAGGGAATTTACCTGCAAAACGTAAAATTTGAGATACGCCGTTTCTTTTGCCGATAAAAGATACGGGTGGTCTACGCATTGCATTTTTTCTTCGAGAACTCTTACCGCTTTATCCGTTTCGGCGGCGCATTCGGCAAGCATCGAAGTAAACATCGTCTGCGTTACGAAGTGCGAACAGGACGATGATACGAGTATTCCTCCGTCGTTTAAAAGCTTCATCGCGAGAACGTTTATATCCTTGTAACCTTTAAGCGCCTGTTTTGCCGCGTCGCTCGACTTCGCAAACGCAGGCGGATCGAGTATTATTACGTCAAAACGCCGTTTTTCGGCTTTGTATTCGCGGAGTTTTTCAAATACGTCGCAGCAAACAGCCGCTACGTTATTAAACCCGTTGAGCTTCGCGTTTTCTTCTATTTCTGAAACGGCGAGCGGCGAGATATCGAGCGCCGTAACGTCGCTTGCGCCGCCTGCGGCGCAGTTCAATGCAAACCCGCCGACGTTGGAAAAACAGTCGAGAACGGTTTTTCCTTTAACGTATCTGCGCACGGCAAAGCGATTGAGCTTCTGGTCGAGAAAATATCCCGTTTTCTGACCGTTCAAAAGGTCGACGTTTACTTTTATCCCGTTTTCTTCGATGACGGCGCGGGCGTCTTCTTTGCCGTACAAAACGCCCTTCGTCTGCTTCAGCCCTTCTTTTTCGCGTACGGGGCTGTCGCTTCGTTCGATTATCGTTTTCGGCGAGAAAATCTTCACAAGGCTATCTACGATAAACGACTTTTTCAGGTCCATGCCGAGAGTTAATAACTGAACCGAAAGGCTGTCGCCGAATTTATCCACGATAAGCCCGGGGAGCATATCCGCTTCGGCGAAAACCACCCTGTACGAGCTGCCGAGATCAAGGCTTTCTCTCAACTTCGCGGCTGAAACGAGCCTGTCGAATATAACCGTTTCTTCGTCTTC
>CACXHH010000115.1 GCA_902767455.1 uncultured Eubacteriales bacterium | reverse complement strand
GAAAGTTATAGAGCTTAGTCATATTCTCGTAATAGTCGCCGTCAAAGACCATATCCCCGCTTTTGACGAAGTAGGCGTTAGGGAACACGAGAGTATTGAGCCCCGCCGCGAAATACGACTGTTGCGTATCTTTGAGCGTGACGTTATAGCTCCTGTTTTCGCTCGCGTGCGACTTCTTATCGTTATGCAAAAAGTAATATTTATAGCCGAGCAGAGCGTCGCCGAAGAACAGCCCGCCTTTCGATTCGATACTGTTTATTCCGTTCCCGCCGTACTTAAAAAAGTTCGTCGCGGCAAGATTATCCCTGTCGATGACCGACGAAAACACGCTGTAACTGTAAGTGTGAGTCGTAAACGGCGAATCGTTGGTGATCGCGGCGTCGTAGTCCTTGATACGGAAGTAGTTTCCGCGCGGCGTGCCGTATTCTTCGTCGGCGGCGGCAAACGCGTCGTCGTATTTTCCGCTCGTAAAGATCTCGGCGTACTGCTCGTAGCGGACGGGGTTGAAGGTGTTTCCTTTTACGATATGGATATTATAATACGTCGCCTGTACGGCGCACACCGCGATCATAACGAGCGCAAGAAATCTTAAATCGGTAACCTTTGTAAAGTAGAGAGCGGCGGCGATAGCGGTAAGCACGGCGACCACGCCGAACACGGGCGCTATAACTTCGAGCCCGCCGAGCGAGTGCGCGTACTTGCTCGAAAAATTGAACAGACCTTCGTCAACGACTTTGTTATTGTAAATTACGATAAAAGCTACCCCTGCGGCGGCAACGAGCGTAAAGCCTATCGCGGATATAACGTTCCACGGCTTGCTCCGAACTTTTTTTACGACCAGTTCCTGCGATATAAGGCAAGCCATATACAGCGCGTATGCGGCGTTCAGAAAGCCGAAACGGAGCGCGTAACTCATATACGAGCCGAAGTTCAAAAGGTTACAGACTTCGTCGATAAGCACGGGAAGCATTATTATCACGCCGACGGCGAGATAAAAGAAATCTATCTTCTTTTTGAACCGCGATTTGATGAAGTAAATAATCGTGAGCGTCAAAAAGAGCGAGTCGGAAAGTATATACGACGTTTTTGCGTAAAGGTGGTTGGCGCTTAAATCGTTTTCAAGGTTTTCAAAAAGCCCTGTGTTTCGCCCCGAACGAAGGTACGCCCTTAACGCGGGCACCATTATCGGAAGCGACAACGCCACCGCCGCTACGAGCGCTATACACGTTTTCGTGACGAGCGAACGCCTTTCCTTGCCCGTCTTCATAAGAACGGCGTACGCCATAAGTATCAGGTACACCATCAGAAGCGCGAAGCTCGAAATGGAAAAACACGTGTATATCATCAGCGAATACGCTATCGCGAAGTATCTTATGCGGCCATCGTTTACGAGCTTGATAAACCCGAGTATGACGAAAGGCATATAGATAAGGAAGTCAACCCAGTTGATATAAGTGTTTGCAACGAAGGTGTAGCCGCAGTAAGCGTATAGTATCGAGAACGCCAGCATCACGAAATCGGGAAGCTTTGAAAAACGGCGTTTCATAAAGAATATCGCGGCTATCGCCACGCACGAAAGCTTGATAGGCAGAACGTAGCTCACGGCGTAAAAAACGTTGCCCTTTCCGCATACGAAAAACAGAAAGGTAAACGGGCTTACGGCGCAGTAAGCAAGCGTCCCGAAAACGTCCGCCCCGCCGATTATCGCCGTCGAATAAAACATGCTCGATTTGCCTTCGATAACGTCGTAAAAATGCTCCAAAAACGGGCATATCTGCGCCAGAAGATCGTAGTTCGACATCGACGTTTTGGAAAACGGATAGACGTCGTACGCGAACAGAACGCTGAAAAACGCGGCGCAAATAAGGATGGGCGCGGCAAAATACACCCAGTTTGCGTCGAAAAATCGCTTGAACGCGGCTTTTCGCCTTGAAGGCGTTTCGTCGGCTACTTCATCCGCTTCGTCAGAAACGGTTTCGGAAATTGTTTCTTCGCCTTGAACGCCGTCCGATAAAGAAGATAATTCTTCATTGTGGTTATCAACTATATATTCCATATAAACCCGTTATAGATTTGGTTTTATTTAATTTTAGCATATTTAAGCGCCAAAATCAAGAAATACTCGCAATATGCCGCAAAAACGGCGCTTTGCGGAAGAAAAAGCGCGGCTTCCCGCACGAGTTTACGATCGTTTCGACAAAAGCCGATATAATAGAGCAACTTAAACCGCCGCTCGACTTAAAACTTGTAGCCGAATTTTTCAAGATCAACGGTATAGCCCGCCACTTCGACGCCTTCCGACGTAAGCCTTTCTTTTTGAACGTCTATCCCGCCGCCGGCGTAGCTTTTTGAAAGCTTACCTTTGGCGTTTACGACCTTATAGCAAGGGATATTTATAAAATCGACGTTGGCGTGAAGCGCGTTTCCGACGGCTCTTGCCGCCTTCGGCGCGCCGACGGCTTTGGCTATTTTGCCGTAAGTTACAACCTTGCCTTTCGGAACTTTCACGAGATATTCAAAAACTTTTTCTTTAAAACTTTTCATATACCTTTACCACGTCGCTCGGATATAAAGAAAGTTGATGTAGAACTTTGTCTCGGTCATTTTGGAATAACGAACAAGATCAGTAACATCGATCCT
>CACXHH010000114.1 GCA_902767455.1 uncultured Eubacteriales bacterium | reverse complement strand
TATATTTATTTTTTCTTTGATTATTTTATTTCGTTCCGTTATTTTGAAGCGGAGCGGTTTTTCTTCTTTAAAATTCGGTGTTTTCGACCGTTTTGAGAGCAAGATATATCGCAGTGTTTGCGGCGGAACGGATATTTTCTTTTCTCGTACCGTCGAACTTGAAGCGGTAAACTTCCGTTTTGTCCTTTACGCCGATACCTATAAAACACAGCCCGTCGTCCTTATCGGGGTGAACGTCCGAACCGGCGTAGCCCGTGATCGTGATGGCGACGTCGACGTACTTTAAAAGTTCGAGCGACATTTCGTACGCGACTTCAGAACTTACGACGGTGTTTTCGACGACCGTCTTATGGTTTACACCAAGCCTTCGCTCCTTTGCGAGCGTGGAATACGTAACGAGCCCTTCGTAAAAGATATCGCTCGCCCCGCTCACTTCGACGATGGTGGACGCTATCCTTCCGCCCGTCATCGATTCGGCGGTAGAACACGTCAGGCGACGGAGCTTCAATAAATCGTAAAAACGCTGTTGAAGGCTTACGTCGTCTTCGGCGTAAATATTGTCCTTAAAAGCCGTAATGAACGACTTTATCGCGGCGTCGACCTGCATTTTAGGCGAGCTTTCGCCGTAAAAAAGGTCTGCGCGTATATCCGAATACTTGCTCGTGACGTTGAAAAAGACCGAAGGAAATTCGCCCGTTATCTTATTCGCCGCGGCGGCGACTTCGCTCTTCGTAACGCCGAAGAGTTTGAAAGTTATTTTACCCGTCAGCCGTCCGAGATAGTCTTGTATCCTGTCGGTAAAAGTATTGAAATATCCGTTCAGGTTTTGCGGCGCTACGGCGACGAACGTTTTATCTTTATGAAAGCCCTGACCGTCGAACGGAATATCTCCGCAAGCCGCGGCAAAGTCAAACGAGCAGTTTTCTTTTCCGAGAACGACGGTAATTTCGCCCTTGTTTTCATACGCGCGTGTAAACGAAGAAATATCGTCGCAGTCGCAAACGGTTATTTCGTTCACGAAAACGCCTATCGAATTGAGCGCGGAAACAACGCAGCTCTCTACGTCGAGAAACGCGTTGTCTTTTGCGTTTTTAATTGCGATAATCGTCGTTTTCATAAGTTATTACGGTGAAAATCTATCGTTTTTTCAGTTTTCGGTGAGAACTTTGCGGTTTACGATAACGTAGTTCACGCCCGACACGAGCGCCATAACTACCGAGAGCGCGAAAAGAGCGAGCCCTATCGCGTAAACGACGTTCATCGCCGACGGGAAGGACGCTTCGGGGAAGAAACCGAAGGAAAGAAGTATCAGAAAGATAGATACGTCCTGCAAAAAGGTCTTTATCTTCCCGAGTTTGTCGGCCGCCATGACGACGCCTTTTCCCGCCGCTATCATTCTCAGACAAGATATCATTATCTCGCGAGCGATTACTATGCTTGCGGCTATTCCGCCCCATACGAAGGGAAGAAGGTGCGAGTCTATCATTACGCACAGCGCCGCAAGAACGAGAACTTTATCGGCGCTCGAATCGAGAAATTTGCCTAAATTCGTTACGAGATTGAGTTTACGGGCAAAGTAGCCGTCCAAAAAATCGGTAAACGCGGCGAGTGCGAACACCACCGCGGCAACTAAATAGTGATACGGAAAATCGACGTAGAACACGGCGATAAATACGGGTATCATTATAAGACGGAGCGTAGTCAATTTGTTTGGTAAATTCATTTTTAATCTCCTTATTTACCGAAAATCGGGTTTTACAGTCAAGAAATTATCGTGCCGTAAAGGTCGTAATCGTCGGAAGCCGTTATCTTTACGGAATACGTTTTGCCCTGTTCGATAAGCCCTTCGCCCGACAAATACACTCTGCCGTCGACGTCGGGAGCGTAAAAATACGTTCTGCCGAAAAACGACTGTTTATCGTAGTCGACGCCGTCGCATACGACGGTCAGGGTTTTACCGACGTAGCGTGCGGTAAGCTCGCGCGATATTTCGCGCTGAACCGCGTAAAGGCGTTTAACGCGCGCGTTCTTGACGGACTGCGTCAGTTGACCTTTAAGCTTGTAAGCGGGAGTGTCGGGCTCTTTGGAGTAAGCAAAGAAGCCCGCGTTGTTGAGCTTGGCTTTTTTGAGAAAGTCGACTAAAATATCGAAATCTTCTTCCGTTTCGGACGGGAAACCGGCGATAAAAGTCGAACGCAGGGCTATGCCGACGACTTCGCGGCGGAGCTTTTCAATAAGTTCGAGATACGAAGAATACGAGCCCTTACGGTTCATGAGCTTCAATATCCTGTCGGACGCGTGTTGAAGGGGCATATCCACGTATTTTACGAGTTTGGCGTTATTTTTGAACTCATTGATAAGCTCGTCGTCGATAAGTTCGGGGTAGCAATACAAAAGGCGGACGTGACCGACGTTTTCAAGCGCCGTGATCCTTCTTATAAGTTCGACCGGACACGGCTTGCCGTAAAGGTCTTCGCCGTAGCGGGTGGTGTCCTGAGCAACCAAAACGAGCTCGTTCACTTCGCCGAGAAGGCTCGCTTCCCTTACTATCTCGTCGATAGGACGGGAGCGGAACGCGCCGCGTATTTTGGGGATAAGACAATAAGTACAATGATTTGAACAACCGTCCGATATTTTAAGGAAGGCATAGTGTTCGGGGGTGGTGAGTATTCTGTCGCACCCGAGTTCTTCGCCTTTTCCTACAAAGTTACACCGTTCGCCCGCGAGCGTTCTTTCTACGGCTTCGTTTATGAGCGAGCCGTCGTAAGTTCCCAAAAAGGCGTCCACTTCGACGAGCTCGTCGAAAAGTTCGTCTATAAACTTCTGCGGCAGACAGCCCGCGAGAATAATCTTTTTGAGTTTACCCGTCTTTTTGAGTTCGGCGTACTCGAAAACGGTGTCGAGAGCTTCCTTTCGGGAAGCCGTCAGAAAAGCGCAACTGTTGATAACGAGAACGTCGGCTTGCATTATATCCGAAGTTATCTCGTATTTTTCGCTCATCTTGGAAAGAAGCTTTTCGCTGTCCACCCTGTTTTTATCGCAGCCGAGCGAAACGAGCCCGACTTTTATCTTATTGTTATCAGAAATCATCTTCTATAAATTCGCCGTAAGTTTCTTCGT
>CACXHH010000113.1 GCA_902767455.1 uncultured Eubacteriales bacterium | reverse complement strand
TTTACAGAGATTTGTACGGCAACCTTTTCTATCGTCCCGAAGAAATGGGTAACGGCAAGACCTGGTCGCGCGAAATGAATATCAGTTATTTCTATCTCGGCGGCACCAGCTTCGACCACTATACCGACAACTCTTTCAAGAAACTCGGTATCGCTAAAATCGGCAACACCATCGTTCTCTTTGCCGACGGTTACGCTATCCAGGCTTTCCCGAACACCTTGCTCGGCGCTGAAGAAAAAGCTTCCGTATCCGTATTCACGTTCAATATGGACGTATACGCCAAGAACGCCACCTACACCACCGACGCCGACGAGATCGCCGCGAAGATGGGCAACGTCACTCTCGACGGCAAGCTCGACGAAGCTTTCTGGACTGAAGAAGTTCTCGCAAACGCCATGACCTTCGGTGAAAAATCCGACGGCAGAAAACTCGAAGTCGTAGCGGCTAAGAGCGGCAACGGCGTTGCTATGGGCATCACCGTTTACAGCTACTGGAACGAACGTTCGTCTTTTGATAGCACGAATTGGTTCATAAACGCCAATGTTGAATTCCGTTTCGGCAGCATCAAAGATCAACGTTACCTTATCTTCCAAGGCGCAGGCTTTGACAATATCAGAGGTTGCGGCTCTTCGATGGTAGTGGCTACCGCCGCTAAACCCGAACTCGTAGACCAAGAAAAAGGCGTTTACAAGACTTTGATCGAAGTATTCGTTCCCGTTCAGGCGTTCACCGACTACACTCTTGAAAGCGAAGAACTCCCCGTTTGGATCTGGGGTTACATTTTCGACAATGAAGGTTGGCAGGGTATTATGAGCGACGGCACCTGGCCGCTTCTCACCGCTTCCGCGCACGGTCTCCGCTTTACGAGAAACGTTTCCATCGCTCCCGCAACGGGCGCTACGATAACTTCCACTCACTCCGTTGCAAGACACGGTGACGAAGTTACCATAACCGTAGCTATCGAAGAAGGTTACGAACTCGATTCCTTCACCATGAACGGAAAAGAAGTAGCTCTCGACGAAGAAGGCAAATACACCTTCACGATGCCTGACGAAGACGTAGCTTTCGCGGCTACCTTCAAGGGAAGATATTCCGTAGACCTTACCGCAGTTGACGGCAAGATCACCACCAACACTACCCCGCTCGAAGGCGACGTCATCACCTTCACGAGCAACGAAAACTGGATAATCAACAAACTCTATATCGACGGCGAAGAACTCGCCAAAGATGAAAACGGCAACTACACTCTGACCGTTACCAAGAACATCGTCGTTACCGCCGACACTTCTTTCACGGCTGACGGCTTCGTAATGGACGGCAAGTTTGACGGCGCCGCTTATGGCGAACAGTTCGGCTTCAAAGTAGAAGGCAACCGCGATATCGAGATATGGGCTGTCAAAGGCGCAAGCGGTATGTGGGTTTACCTGGTAGCTCACACCAACAGCACTTATACCGAATCTCCCGACTGGTGGAGAAACTATAACTTCGAGTTCACGTTCAACGACGGCGATCAGAAATACGTTGCCTTAAACGGCATGAACAACGGCGTAACGTCCTTCGTGAAGTCTTCCGAAATTCTCGAAGAAGGCAAGTTCGCGGGCAAATACGAGCATATTCTCGAGATCTACGTTGAAAAGAAACTCGTTGCAAACTGGTCGGATACGGCTGAAAGAGTCAAAGTAAGCTACGCTTTCAAGTACGGCGACAGCGTTGAAAAAGGTCGTTTCGAAGGCGAAAGCCTTAACGTCTGGCCGAGAGACAGCTATATGCAGTCCGTAATAGGCGCTTACGCAAATCGTCGTTTGATTTTCGGTTCTACGCAAGAATCTCACCCCGACAACCTGTTTGCTACCGAGAACGGTCTTATGACCACTTCTCCCCTTCCCACGAAAGCTACTCTCGACGGTAACTTCGCCGAATTCGAAGGCAAAACTTCCGTAACGCTCGGCAACGAAAACGCTAAGTTCGTTATCAGCGGCTTCACGGCTGAAGACGGCACTTATCTCGCTTTCACGATCTATCAGAAAAATATAGCCGCTTCTACGGAAGAATGGCACCTTAACGATAATATCGAGATCAGAAACGGTAACCACTCCCAATACGACGAATACAGACTCGGTTTCTCCATTTTCGACGGCTTTATCGTAGCTTGTTATGAAAACAAGGGCGCTATGGTCCGCACGGAACTCACCGAAGGCGAATGGTACGATCAGGGTTACCGCTACCAGACCAACGTTGAATATTATATTCCGTATATCAAGACCGAAGCTTGCTTTAACTTCGGTATCAACGGTAACGGCTTCGGTGGCTGGCAGGCTTTGGCTTGGGATAACTCCGACGTTTACGTTACCGCTAACGGCGTAAGCAACGGCGCACTCACTTACGACGGCGAGTTTAACGAAGCTATCTGGACGAATGATGTTCTCTCCAAGACCTTCACGGCTACCGCCGACGGCGCTAATGTGACCTTCGCGGGCGTAAGAACGGCCTACGGCGTCGCTCTTGCCGTTACGTTTAAACACAATAAGGCTATCACCGAGCACACTCAGGGTAACGGCAACGGATGCTGGGACTATATGGGCCCCGAATTCAGATTCAACGGTAATATCGCATCACAGTTCGCCGTAACGACGTGGGGAAACACCACTCAGAACGGTATGAGATTCGGCGCCAAGACGGTTGAAAACGAAGAAGGTTCCGATTATAAGTACACCACGACTTACGAAATCACCTGCTCGTCACCCGTTATCGGCACGACCGAAAAGGTTTCCGTACAGTTCGCAGGCGTATACGAAAACGGCTTCAGATGGCTCTTCAACGACGGTGCATGGGGCAACTGGACTCACTACATTACGACTACCGGTATGGAAGCTATCGCTTAATAAGTCGTAATAACCCGCCGCGTATTCCGCGGCAAATAAAACTTAAATGATCGTCTTTTTCGGGGAGCGGGGCTCCCGCTCCCCGAAACAAGCGATAATTCTTCACTGACGAAACAACCCCTTGAATTTATTTTATGTCCGTTTAAACGGCGAAAACCGTTCTATTTAAACGGAGATTGCAATTATCGTATTACGAAAGTTTTACGGCTTTTAACGCCGTGAACGACGTTTATTACTTACGAGCGTTACTTAAATTTTTTAAATTCGGAAATAAATTTGGCGGCGACGGATAGTCGGCGCGAAGGAGATATTATGAAAAAATTACGCAAACTTATGAGCATGGCTATCGCTATGCTTATGGCAATCTGTTGCTTTGCTGCTTGCGACAACGGCGGTGAAAGCGGCGGCGACGACGGCGAAGACTATCGTCCTGACAAAAGCTCTCTTACGACCATAACCTTCTGGGGCTACGGCGACGAAAACGAAATCGGCGTATTCCAGAATCTCGTAAAAGAATTCAACGCTCTTTACGACGGCAAGATCAAAGTCAACTACGAAACCAAAGGTAACGACGACTACGGCACGAGCGCAAAGCAGGCTCTTCGCGCTTCCAAAGCTAAAGTAGACGTCCTTTACGTAGGCGACTCCGACTTCAAGTCCTACGCCGCTCTCGACTATCTCGAACCGCTCGACAGCTATATCGCCGACAGCACCGAAATAGTTCTCGACGACATGTGGGCTACTTCCGTAAACCGTTTCAAATACGACGTAAACACCACCACGCAGGACGGCCCCGACGCTCATTACTGGGGTATCCCCAAGGATATCGGTCCTACCGTAGTTTACTACAACGAAACTTACTTCAACAACGCGGGCGTTAAAGTATTCTCCGTTGCCGCGTCCGATCTTACCGCTTTCAACAACGGCGCTAAAGATTCGAGAGGCAAGACCAAAGCCGAATACGGCATCGCCGGCACCGTTCAGGAAAAAGGCTACTTCGTAGATACCAACGGTCAGAAATGGTTCAACAACCAGGTTCCGATGAGCTGGGACGAATGCGTAGAACTCTCCACGCTCGTTCAGGTTGCCAACAGAACTAAATACAACGATCCTACCATTTACGGCTACTACACCGAATGGTGGTTCAACTACGGTTGGTCCGTCGGCGGCGACTGTATCGAATACGTTCCCACTACCGACTCCGCTTATAACGGCGGTTACTGGGACTTTACCCTTATGGACGCAACCCCCAACTTTATCGTAGCAGACGACAATACCGAAGGCTTCACCGTCAACGGTAAACACTATAACGCCGGCGAAATCATCGCTTGGGGCGACAAACTCGTCGATCCCGCCGCTACCACCAAAACGGTAAGAAGCGAAGTTACCGCCGCCGCTGCCGCGGGCAAACTCAATAAGCTTCCTTCTCAGAGAGACGCGTTCGTTGAATTCGTACGCGTAGGTCAGAAATCTTCCGTTCAGGTCGAAAACAACCTTTACGGTTACGACATCTGCCCCGCTCCGACTACCGTCGGCGGCGACGCAGGTAAGGTTTCCGCATTTGCGGACGGCAAAGTCGCAATGCTCGTAGACGGCAGATGGAGCGTCGTAAACTTCCGTAAGAAAATGGACGGTTATTACGACTGGGACGTTTGCCCCATGCCGCAGTATAAAGAATACTACACCGCTTCCGATACCATCCCCGCAGGCAAGAGCGTAGGCGACGTTAAGGTTCACGGCGTAGAAGCAGGTCACTCTGGCTCCGTTGCTCTTTGCATCAACAAGAAGTCCACGAAGAAAACCGCTGCCTGGAAGTTTGCCGAATTCATCGGCGGCGCTACCGGTCAGACGGCTCAGGCTAAATCGGGCTTTGCTATTCCTTCTCAGAAAGCTATCGCTAACAGCGAAGTATTCCTCCAGACCAACCAGAACCCCAGAAACTCCATCGTTTTCGTAAGAGCAGCTGCCTACGAAACCCCCGGTGACTGGTGGTATTTAAGAGATAAGGCTTGGATCGACGACTGGGCAGGCGTTTTGAACGGCGACGTTCGTAACGGCAAAAAGACGCTCACGCAGTTCGAGCAATCGGCAGAATACAAGACTACTTGGGATAAACTCAAAGAGTACACCAAAAAACAGTAACCCTATTTTCGACTTCCGCGTCGCCGAGAGCTAAGTTCAGCTCTCGGCGACGATAACGGACGAAACCGTTTTAATTTACGCGTTTCGACAAAGTAACACACTTTTTATTCGGAGTAATTATGAATTCCAAGACAAATGAAAACGTTGCAACGAACGTAAACGCTCCATTAGGTAAAAAGCGCATGGCGAAAGCCAACAGAAGAGAAGCCGTTGCGGGAACGCTTATGGCTTCCGTGCCCCTGATCGGGTTCGTCATCTTCGGGCTTATCCCGCTTATTCTTGCGCTCAGGATGGCTTTCTTCAAGATAACCGGTTACGAGATATTCAGCGGTAAAAACGTAGGCTTTGAAAACTTTGCCGGCGTTTTTGAAGATCCTACCTTCTGGAAGGCTTTATGGAACACCGTTCGTCTCGGCGTAAGCACGATAATCTCGCAGGTATTCGCGCTTTTGATAGCTTATCTTTTAAGCAAAAACCCAAAAGGTAAAAAGGCTTTCAGGATAATCTATTTCGTACCGTACGTCTGCTCGGTGGTTGCTATTACGCTTATGTGGAAGTACATGTTCAATACCAACTACGGTATCATCAACATCGTACTCGGCAGAACGGGCGACAACGCCATCGACTGGATGGGCGATTCCGCATACTTTTCATGGGCGGTCATTATTATGAGCGTCTGGTCGGGTATGGGCTACGGCATAATCCTTTATACCGCGGCGTTTACCAACGTAAACAAATCCATGCTCGAAGCTGCCAAAATCGACGGCGCGAACGAGTTCGTGACCTTCTTCAAGGTTATTTTGCCGTCTATTTCTTCAACGAGCTTCTATCTCCTTATCATGGGCGTTATCGGCGCGTTGCAGTCCTTTGCGGTAACTAACGTTTTAGCTCCCGCAGGCGGACCTAACAACGACGGCGTTACCGTGGTATTCTGGTTGTACAGAAGAGTTATCGAATACGACAATATGTTGGGTATAGCGAGCGCGGGCGCTTGGGTACTCGCCATGATAATCATGGTGATAACCGCCGCTCAGTTCCTTATTTCCAAGAAGTGGGTGAGTTATGACTGATCAGAACGTTCAAATCATCGATACCCATCAGAGAATGAAAAAGATGCGCAAGGGCGCAGGCCCCGTTTCGTATGTTATTCTTATTCTCTATGCGGCAATAATCATTTTACCCTTCCTTATCGTAATTTCCACGTCCTTCAAGACGTGGCAGGAAGCTTCTTCTACCGTCTTCCATCTCTTCCCGTCGGAAGGTTTCGACGCAAGCGGTTACAGTGAAGTATTCACCTATAAAGCTAATCAGGACGCGGCTATGCCTACTCTGATAAAGAGCTTTTTGAACACTCTTTTGTATATTATCCCCCCGACGGTTCTCGGGTTATTCACTTCGGCAATAGCGGGTTACGCGTTCGCTAAACTCCGTTTCAGAGCTAAAAACTTTATGTATACGGCTCTTCTTGCCACGATGATGATCCCGGGCATCATCTGTCTTGCTCCGACGTTTTCCATTTACGACATGATCGGTTGGGTAGATACTCCGTATCCGCTCATGATCCCCGGTATGTTCGGCGCTGCGGCGTGCGTATTCTTTATGCGCCAGTTCTATATGGGTATCCCCGATTCCTTGGTAGAAGCCGCTAAAATCGACGGTGCAGGGTATTTCTCGATATTCTTCCGCATCATGGTTCCGCTGTCCGTTCCCGCGCTTATGGCGCAGGGCGTACTAGGCTTTGTCGGCGGCTACAACGATTACTTCAATCCGTTGATATACTTGCAGTCATCCGATCTTTACAACCTTCAGGTAGCGTTGAGAGTATTCGCAGGCGTGTTCAGAATGCGTCCTAACGTCGTAATGGCGGGAACGCTTTCGGCGCTCGTTCCTACGCTTATTCTTTATTTCGTTGCACAGAATTACTTTGTGGAAGGTATCGTCACGAGCGGTATCAAACAATAAAATAATCAAAAGGAAAATTGTTTTATGAAATCTAAAACCAAACTCTTTCTGACGCTTATTCTTGCGTTCGTCATGACGGCGTCTTTGACCCTTTTCGTTGCCTGCGATAACGGCGGCGAGCAAAGCGGCAACAAGAACACCGATTCCGACACCAAGATAACCGGTACGTTTGATTACGATACCGAAATGCTCTCCGAAGTCACCGATCTCGACTACGGTTACAACAATAACCTTTTCTACGTCAACAATCTCGACTTCGCAGTTGCCGACCCGTCCGTCATCTACATTAGCGAAGGCAAGGATATGGGTTACTTCTACTGCTACGGCACGAGTGACGCCATCGGCGGCCACGGCTTCCAGGCTTGGAGAAGTACCGACCTTTCTCACTGGGAATGCACGGGCGTTGCCATGAAGCCCGAAACGTGGGCTATCAACTGCTACTGGGCTCCCGAAGTTATCTACGATAACGGCATGTATTATATGTTCTACGGCGCGTTCAACCTCAACGCCGGCAACAGGCTTTGCCTTTCCGTTGCTACGAGCGAAACGCCCGACGGTCCCTTCACTCAGCCCTACGGCTTCCGTGACGCTAACGGTAAGATAATCGAAAACGCAAACAATCCTTTGTTTGACTTCACTATCGCCAACCCCGTTCTCAAAGAATTACAGCAACAGTACGTTGCCGATCATCCCGAATCGGCGTACACTCTCGTTAAGACCAACTGCCTTGACGCCAGCCCCTATATCGATCCCGTTACGGGCGACAAATACCTGTTCTTCAGCTACTACGATTCGTATTCGGTAGGTTCCGCTATCTACGGCGTTAAGATGTTTGACTGGTACACCCCCGATTACACGACATTGACTCCGCTTACCTATCCCGGCTACGACACCGTAGAACACGGTATCACTTCTGCTTTCGGCGATGGTATAAGACTGCGTGAAGGCGGCGTAAACGAAGGTCCGTTCATGATCTATCACGGCGGAAAGTATTATCTTACGTTCAGTATCTTCGGCTATACCGACAGTAACTACCGCGTAGTTCAGGCAGTTGCCGATTCTCCTTTGGGCGCTTTCAGAAAGATCTCCGACGAAGACGGCGGGCTCGTCGTCTCCACGGACGTTGCTAACTGGGCTCACATCGTAAGCGCGGGTCACCACAGCTTCGTAAACATCGGCGACGATTTGTTCATCGCTTACCACACTTTCAGAAACCGTAACGACATCAGCGGCGGCAGAGCTCTCGCTCTCGACAAAGTTATCTGGACGACCAACTCCGAAGGTCTTCCCGTAATGCACACCAACGGTCCTACCTGGTCCGTTCAGCCGCTCCCCGAAGATCTTTCAGGCTATAAGAACATAGCTCTTTCGGCGAAAGTCACGGCTTCCAACACCGCCAAAGGTTCCGACGTCGCGCTTTTAAACGACGGTATCATCAAGTATCAGGAATTCGACCTTGCCGAAGAATACGAAGCCAAAGCCGGTAAATCGGTCATCACGCTTTCGTGGGATAACTTCAAAACGGCTCGCGCGATAATGATCTACAACTCTTACGACTACGAAAAGACTTTCGTCCGCGTCGCAAAAGTTGAAATGCAGTATTTGAAATACGACGGAACGACCGGCACCGTAACTATCGAAGACCTTCCCTTCGACTGGGATTGGCACTTTGAAGACGATTACGAATTCATGCGTCCGGGCGGCGCCGCCATCGCTGAATTCTACGATCTCCCCGTAAAATCCATCACCATCACTATCAACTCTCCTGCGGGCGCCGAATCGCTCGCTATCGGCGAGATAGTCGTTCTCGGTAAAGATATCGTTACCGAAGGTGTTTCTTCCTTCAGCGAATACGATTACACCGTAAGAACTTACAACTCGGGCGACATTATCCGTGAAAGCCGTAACTTCGGCACCGTTCCCAATACGCATCTCGCAACCGAATACGGTTACGACCTCTCTCACGACGACGGCACCGAAAACGCTTACGTCACACAGAACGCCCCGGGCGACATGTCCTGCTTTTTCACCAACGTTTACAACACCAGCTTCTACGTAGAAGCCGAGTTCACCGTAACGTCCGCTCAGGCTTTCGCTTATAACGACAGTCTGCACGATCCTTATCCCAAATTCGGTCTTGCCGTCTCTTGCGACGACGACAGACAGAACACCATTTTCTACTACGTTGACGCTGTCGGTTTCACCAACAAAGTCGTCGGCGTTGCGCAGAGAATGATGGATAACAGCGACTGGGACTGGGCAGCCACCGAACAGAACGTCGGCGTCGACACCATTTCCTACACTAACAACAATTACGTTAAACTCGCTATTTTACGTCAGGGCGCTAACTTTTACTTCATTTGTAACGACCGCGTAGTCATCAATTACAGCATATTCAACGTATTCAACGCAAGACAGGCCGCCGCGGTAGGTTTCAGATGCTTCTCTACCCCGATGAAGATCAAAAACTACTACGCTACCGACGACGAAGCCGTTCTCGCCGAAAAAGCCGAGCTTTACGCCGACGCTCTTTCCGGAACGACTTTCGGCAACGTAGGCGGATTTGCTACGACGCTCGGTTGGGATCTTTCCACCGATAAGGGCGAAAATCCCTATCTCGTTCAGTCGCTCGGCGGCGATCAGTACGCGTACTTCAAAGACGTTTATTCGACGACTTTCTACGCTGAAACCAAAATCACCGTAAGCAAAGATCTCGGCGATCCCTACCCCAAATTCGGTCTTGCCGCGAAGATAGGCGACAACACGTTCTTCTTCTATATCGACGGTTCGAGCAACTACCACGCTGGCAAAGTCGGTTACGTCTGGAGAAACGAACTTGACGATAACTGGGTATGGGAAAAATCCGTAGAGTTCCCCGTCGACGGGCTTATCTACGCCGACGGTAACTACGCAAATCTCGCTATGTACCGTGACGGAAACACCTTCAAGCTCTTCGTAAACGGCTCGCTTATATGCACCGTTGAAGACGTAAGAGGTTTTGACGAAAACACGCCTTGCGCGGTAGCCGTTCTTTCCTTCACCACCGGTATCACCATCAAGGATTATTCGGCTTCCACCGAAACAATTCCCGCTTGATAACTTACGATTTTAAGTCTTGAACGTCGGGCGGGGCGCCGAACACTCTCGCTCCGCCCGAAAAAGACTTATATATAATTTGAAATGCCGCAGATAGAAACAGAAAATTTAACCGTTTTATATAAACAGAGCAAGAAGAACGAAGAAGCCGCCGTCGCTCTCGACGGATTTTCCGCCGTATTCGACAACGGAAAGTTCAACGTTCTCGTAGGCTATTCGGGTTGCGGCAAAACCACTCTTTTAAAAACCATAGCGGGGCTTATCCCCGAATACGACGGCGTGGTGTATTACGACAACGAAGATATTTCTTTTCTCGCCACGCAGCAACGCGAGCTCGCGTTCGTTTCGCAGGAC
>CACXHH010000112.1 GCA_902767455.1 uncultured Eubacteriales bacterium | reverse complement strand
TTGTCAAAATTTGCGGTCGACTATTCATAATTTATTTTGCCTTCAGGCAAAAACAGGTTTCTATGTTTTCCATCATCGTCACAGCCGCGGGCAACGGAACGCGCTCGGGGCTGAGTAAAAACAAAGTATTGTTCGATCTTAACGGGCAGACCGTAATTGAAAAGTCGGTCCGCGCTTTTTTGCAACTCAAAGACCTGACCGAGATAATCGTAACCGCGAGCGCCGACGACGTAGCTGAATTTTCCGAAATTCTCCGCCCGATCGACGACAGGATAAAAATAGTTCTCGGCGGAGCCACCCGCACCCTATCGATCGCGAACGCTTTGGCTCACGTCACGGGGGAATACGTCCTTATCCACGACGGCGCGCGCCCGTTCGTATCGAAGGAGCTTATCGACCGCGTTGCAAATTGCGTTATCGAAAACGACTCGGCTATCCCCGTTCTTCCGTCCACCGATACGCTCGGTTTCGGCAACGGTAAAATAGAGAGCGTCCGCCGCGAAAACTGTTACCGCATACAGACTCCGCAAGCTTTTAAGACCGAGCTTATAAAGCGCGCTTACGCCCGCATAACGCCCGACGACGACTTCACCGACGACAGCGGCGTTTACAGTAAATACGTCGCCCCGTGTTTTATCGTCGACGGCGAAACGGGCAACGAAAAGCTCACTTATCCCGAAGATTTTTCGCTGACGCGCGGGAAAGATAAAGCTATCCGCATAGGCACGGGCTTCGACCTTCACAGGCTTGTCGAAGGGAGAAAACTTATTCTCGGCGGCGTTACCGTTCCGCACGACAAAGGGCTTCTCGGCCACAGCGACGCCGACGTGCTGACCCACGCCGTAATGGACGCGCTCTTGTCTTCCGTATGCGAGCGAGATATCGGCTATCACTTCCCCGACACCGACGAAAGGTATAAGGGCGCCGACAGCATGAAGCTTTTGGCGGAAGTCATGAAGATAGTCGCCCGCCACGGTTTCAAGCCGAAAAACGTTTCGGCGGTCATCATGGCGGAAAAACCCAAACTTATGAAATTCGTGCCGACGATAACGGCAAATCTCGCCGCAGCGCTCGATATCCCCGAACAAGACCTCGGCATCACCTGCACGACTCTCGAAGGGCTCGGAATAATCGGCGAAGAGAAAGCCATCGCCGTCAGATGCTATCTTCTCGTCGAACAAATTGATTGAACGACATATAAAAATGTCGCCGAACGGGTTTTTACCGCCGCGCGACCGCAGACAAAAACGATAGCCCGCCGAAAGACCACAGTAAGAATAATAATAGTTAAACCCGCCGCGGTTCGCGTAACGCGAACCGCGGCGGGCATTTTACCGTCAATGCAAAAATCGGTCGATCGTGTTTTCAGCCGTAAAGCCGAAAGTTATAACGAACAAATCCTTTCTTTAAGTTTTTCTATCTCTTCGCCCGTCATTCCGATACGCGTAAGGTAATCGTAAGCGCGGGCGGATAGCTCGGCGGTTTCGTCGGAAAGGTCGACTTCGAGCTCTGCCGAAAGCGAAGTCAGAATATTAGCTTTGGCGATCGTTTCGTACTGAACGGTGTTTGCTTTCACGCCGTAAAAATTGTAGTAGGTCAGCATGTAATCGGCGACGATTTCTTCAAGCGAAGCGCCCGCAAGACATTCGAGCACGGCGACGGCAAAACCCGTGCGGTCTTTGCCTTCTTTACAATGGATAAGATAGGGCGCTTCGTTTGCCGCGATAAACCTAAAAGCGACAGCGAGTTTTTGCCTGAAATCTTCTTCGTGAACGCTCATGCCCATATTGAGCGCGAGAACGTTGCGTTTTGAATAGTTCGTATCGTCGAAATCGGGGTAAGAACGCATTATCTCGTCGTTATCTGCCATATTGATTATCGTCTTTATCCCGAAAGAGTCGAGCGCCGCGTCGGCGTAAGCGCTTCTGCCTATCGCGGGGTTTATCGGCGAAGAAGTCCTGTAAAGCGCGTTCTCGCGTATCCCCGTAACGCTCACGGCTCTAAAGTTGGCAAACTCGGCGTCGGAAAGTTCAGGGTAATCGCTTCGTTCGTTCGACATGGAGCTTGCGTAAGTGTGAAGAATATATTCGTCGGCGTAACCGCCCTTTTTTGCCATGGAAATAACGACGGGCGTAGCCAAGGAATATCCGTCTTTCCGGATTATCTCGTACCCCGGCGCGTGGTCGACGGCGTTCATTTCCGCGATGCCGTATTCGGTTACGATATTGCCGAGATTTATCGTCAAAAGCACGGAGCTTTCGTCGGCTTTGAGCTTAAAACGGCAAAGGAGCGCGCCGCTGTCCACGTCGGAATATTCAAGCACTATCGGCATTTCAAGTTGAAGCTCGCCGCCTATCTTAACGGAAATAACGTCGGTCACGGCGTAGCCGAGCCCCGTCATTTCGTCGGGAGTTACTTCAAGCACGATATGCCCGTACTTGTTTATTTCCTTTATCCCCGTTTGAATAACGGCGTATTCGTTCTCTTTCAAATCACCGCCGTCACTCTTTCCGCTCTGAACGAGTTTGCAGGAAGTCAGAAACGCCGTCAGAACGAGCATTACGACAAGAGTTATATCGAGTATTTTTTTCATGTACGGTCACCGTCGTCACGCAAAAATTTTCAAATATATATCGCGCCGTCGGTACAGTAAACTTTACACGTCGACGGCACGCCTTCCTTCCACGTTTCGGCTTTGGTTATCGCGTTCCATTGCTGCTTCGTGCCGCTGAAATTTATTCTCGTCAGACTGACGCAATTATTGAAAGCATAAGCTAATATTTTCTCCATACTGACGGGAACGGTCACGTTCGTCAGTTTGACGCAGCCCGAAAACGCGGATTCGCATATCGCATTAGCTTGGTTACCTATCTTTACGTCCGTCAGATTAACGCAACCGTGAAATAAGGACCTGGCTACACCCGTAATATAGTTCCCTATCGTTGCGTTCGTAAGATTGACGCAATCTTTGAACGCGCCTTGTTCGACCCTTCTCACTCCGTCGTGGATGACCACGGTCTTAATACCGTTACATTTGCCGAACGCTTCAGCTCCTATTGTCACCACGCTGTCAGGAAGATTCAAGCTCGTCAGGGCGTCGCAATAATAAAAGGCTTTTTCTTCTATCCATTTCAGTCCTTCCGTAAAAGTCACTTCTTTTAAAGACTTGCACTCGTAAAACGCTCCGTACTCTATACTGCTTACTCCCTTACTTATCGTTATCTTCGTAAGCCCCGACCACGCGAACGCGTATCTTCCTATGCTCGTTACCAGAGGCGGGATGGCAACTTCGGTCATCTTTTCAAGGCGATCGAACGCGTGATCGCCTATTCTCGTAACGAACGCGTCTTTATACATCGGCGGAATAACCACTCTCGTATCCGTAACGGAGTCGCCCGTAACGACGTAACCGTTATATTTGCTTGAAAGCGTGTACTTGAGCCCTTTGGAGAATATGCCGAAATCGCAAGCCGTCAACGCAAAACAAGTCGTCAGCGCGAAGACGAACGACAATACGGTCAGCACCAAGTTTCTTTTCATCATAATATCTCCTTTTCGTACGTTTTATTAAATCTTTAAGATTCGTCAGAAATTCGCCTGTTTTACTCTTCTTCGTTAAGAAGCGACGCGTCTATCTTCTTATCCTTAAAATAATATTTTCTGTCACGTTCGCCTATTTCGCGGATGACTCGGCAAGGGTTTCCGTACGCCACCACGCCCGCGGGGATATCGCGCGTGACGACGCTTCCCGCGCCTATCACCGAGCCGTCGCCTATGGTAACGCCGGGCAGGACTATAACTCCCGCGCCAAGCCAACACGCCCTGCCTATTTTTACGGGCGCGTTATACTGATAATTTTTAACGCGAAGTTCGGGAAGAATAGGGTGCGCCGCCGTAGCTATGACGACGTTTGGCGCTATCATGGTGTAATCGCCTACGTAGATATGCGTGTCGTCAACGAGCGTGAGATTGAAGTTCGCGTAGACGTTTTTTCCGAAATGGCAATGCCGCCCGCCGAAATTAGAGTGGAGCGGCGGCTCGATATAGCAGTTTTCGCCTATTTCGGCAAACATCTCTTTTAAGAGCCTACCACGCTTTTCAAGCTCGGTAGGCCGCGTTGCGTTGAAATCGTAGAGCTTGTCAAGACAGGCAAGCTGAATTTTCATTACGTCTTCACCGTCGGGAAGATAAAGTTTTTGACCGTGTAATTTTTCTTCAAGTTTATCCATAAATTTAATTAACACTTTTTTGCTTGCGCAAAAAAGTCGTTAGTGCTTAGGTGTCGTGAGCGACTTAACGGCGAGAATAAATCCCGCCTTGTCGCTCTCGAAAGTAATTATATAATTTAATTAACGTTTTTTCTTCGGTGTCGTGAAACGCTTGACGGCGAAAATAAATTCCGCCTTGCGTTTCTCGGCGTTATTATATAAATTTATTAACACTTTTTTGCTTGTGCAAAAAAGTCGTTAGTGCTTAGGTGTCGTAAGCCGCGAAAGCCTTAGGCAGTTATATTTTGACTGTCGTCAAAGTTATATTCGGCTTACGCCGAGTTATATTTGCCTTTCGGCAAGTTATATTTTCGTTTACGCGAAAGTTGTAATAAGGTTGTAATTATTATATAAATTATTCTCGGCGATTTTTCCCCGAAGGCTTACAGGGGGATAAAAAATCGCCCGACCGCAATTTCTTCATTTCTTCATTTTTAATTCTTCATTTTCAAAAAATCTCCGATTTTTTGAACCGCCTCGTCTATATCCGCGTCGACGCAAACCGACCTTTTTTCTATCTGCTCGGGGCAGACGGATTCGCCCAGATTTATACAAACGTAAGTTGCGTTCGGGTTTTTGTAAGTCATCTGCCAAAATGGATATTTGATGATGACGGGAGTGTTTCCGCCGACCCCCAGTTCAAAGAACACGACTTTTTTGCCTTCCGTTTTCTCGATAAAATCGGAATATCTTTTTGAAGCGGCGCGCCAGCCGTCGTCTTCGACGAAGGTATCGTCTGCGCGGAGATTCATAGTCATCGGCTCGCCGCAAACGGGGCACGTCGGGATAAGATAAGACGGTATCTTCATATCCTTTTGCTCGGCGTACATTTTTCGGACGACGGCTTCGTTGTCGTAAGTTTTATCGTGACAGGGAACGCCGCATTGAAACAGCCCGTAATCGCCCTGCGTGTAAAACAGCCGCGCCTTGTCAAACCCCGCGCGCTGAAAACAATGGTCGACGTTGGTCGTGATAACGAAATAATCTTTATCCGAAACGAGCTTTAAAAGGTTTTCGTAGGTAGGCTTTGGCGGAGCCGAGTAGCGGTTGAGCATAATATTCCTTGACCAGAACGCCCAGCGATCTTCGGGGCTTTCAAACGGGAAAAACCCGCCCGAATACATATCGTGGAAGCCGTATTTTTCTTCAAAATCCCCGAAATTGTCGGTAAATCTTTTTCCCGAATATTTAAACCCCGCCGAAGTCGACAGCCCCGCTCCCGCGCCGACGATAACGGCGTCGGCAAGTTTTAAAGCTTGGGCTATCTTTTCGCATTTTTCATCGTAAGAGTTTAAGGTAGAGCTCATTATCGATCTCCTTGAAAACGTTGAAAATAACTTTTATTTTACTTCCCGTGCGCCGTAAATAGCTTCTCACCGTGTCGACGGCTATTTTCGCCGCTTCGTCGTTCGGGAAGCGGAATTCGCCCGTCGAGATACAGCAAAAGGCAAGGCTCTTCAGCCCCTTTTCGTCGGCGAGCGCAAGGCAACTTTCGTAGCACGATTTAAGCTCGGAACGCTTTTTATCGGTCACGCCGTCAAAGACGATGGGGCCTACGGTGTGCAAAACGTATTTGCTCGGAAGATTGTACGCGCCCGTGATCTTCGCCTGCCCCGTCGGTTCGGGAAAGTTTTGCGCCTTCATTATCTCGTCGCACTCGAGCCGAAGCTGAACGCCCGCGTAGGTGTGGATGGCGTTGTCTATGCACGAATGGCACGGCGCGAAGCACCCGAGCAGGCGGCTGTTCGCGGCGTTGACTATTCCGTCGGCTTTGAGAAGCGTTATATCGCCGCGCCAAACGGCTATTCCGTCGCGATAGCTAAAAGTTTTCGCGTCGGCAATCTGCTTTTTTGAAAGGACTTCCGAAAGGTATTCGTCCTGAATACGCAAAAATTCGGCGCTTATCGGCTTTGGCGGACGAACGTTGAAAAGCGCCCGCAAAAGCCGCTTCTTTTCGGGCAAAGCCGAAGGCGTTTCGTCGCGATACCCGCCTTCGGTCAATAGATAATTTATAAGATAATCGAGTTTTTCTTCGTGATTCATAAAATTATTAACACTTTTTCTTGCGGGGCAAGAAAAAGTCGTTATTGCTTAGGTGTCGTGAAACGCTTGACGGCGAAAGTAAATTTCGCCTTGCGTTTCTCGAAAGTTATTATATAATTTATTAACACTTTTTCGTTTGCACGAAAAAGTCGTTAGAACTGTCGGTCGGAGCCGTTTGCGATAATCGCAGAAAGCGATTTCGTGTCGACTATATATCAAACTCGTTTTGATATGCAAATTTTGATTTTTGTCAAAATTTGCGGTCGACTTAGTCGGAAAGTAAATTCCCGCTCGAGACGTTTTGGATATCCGCTTTGCGGATATCCAAAACGTCTCGGCGATTTTAGCCCGAAGGCTTGCAGGGCGTGCCGCAAGACAAAAAAGCCCCTACTCGTCCTTATGCTCCTTCTTCCACTTTTTTATCTCTTCGAGCCGTGTTTTGATGCGGGCTTCGACGCCTTCTTCGGACGGGAAATAATACTGCTTATCCTTCAGGCTGTCGGGAAGGCATTGCATGGCGGTAAGGTGTTCTTCGTAATCGTGCGCGTACTTATACCCCTTGCCGTAGCCGAGCTCCTTCATAAGCTTGGTCGGCGCGTTGCGGATATTGAGCGGAACGGGCTCGGCGAGCATTTCGGCGGCGTCGCGACGGGCGAGCATATACGCTACGTCGAGCGAATTCGATTTAGGCGCCATCGCAAGGTAGACGACGGCGTGCGTCAAATGCACCGAACACTCGGGCATTCCGATAAAGTGACACGCCTGATACGCCGCGACGGCTATCTCCAACCCGCGCGGATCGGCAAGACCTACGTCTTCGCTGGCAAAGCGAGTGACTCTGCGCGCGATATACAGCGGATCTTCGCCCGCTTCGAGCATACGCGCGAGCCAGTAGACGGCGGCGTCGGGATCGGAATTACGCATCGACTTATGGAGCGCCGAGATAAGGTTGTAATGTTCTTCGCCCGACTTGTCGTATAAAAGCGACTTTTTCGACGTGCATTGTTCGACCGTTTCGACGGTAACTATCGTTTCGCCGTCGCGCGATTCGCCGTTCAGAACAGCCATTTCGAGCGTTGAAAGGGCGCTTCTCGCGTCACCGTTGGCAAAGTTGGCGATAAGTTCCAAACACTCGTCGTCTATCCTGACGTTAAGATCGCCAAGCCCTTGCTTGCTCGTAACGGCTCTTTTTAAAAGCACGACGAGATCTTCCGTTTTGAGCGCCTGCAACACGAACACTTTACAGCGCGACAGAAGCGCCCCGTTGACTTCAAAGGACGGGTTTTCGGTCGTGGCGCCGATAAGGATAATGCTTCCCTTTTCGACGAACGGCAAAAACGCGTCTTGTTGAGCGCGGTTAAAACGGTGTATTTCGTCGACGAAAAGAATAGTCTTTTCACCGAATTGACGGTTCTTTTCGGCTTGCTCCATGACCTGTTTTATCTCCTTTATGCCGCTCGTGACGGCGGAAAAGTCGATAAATCTGGCGTTGGTGCTGTTGGCGATTATGCGCGCGAGCGTGGTCTTACCAACTCCCGGCGGGCCCCAGAAAATCATCGAGCCTATCTTGTCGGTTTCGATAAGGTTACGCAAAACCTTGCCCTTTGCAAGAAGGTGCGTTTGCCCGACGAATTCTTTAAGCGTCTGCGGGCGCAGGCGCGATGCAAGCGGTTGCTCCGCTTCGTTTGTAAACATATTCTGCTGTTCCATAAAACAAAAATCAACATTTTTTGCTGACGCAAAAAATCGTTATTACTTAGGTGCCGTGAGCCGCAAAGCCTTAGGCAGTTATATTTTGACTGTCGTCAAAGTTATATTCGGCTTACGCCGAGTTATATTTGCCTTTCGGCAAGTGATATTT
>CACXHH010000111.1 GCA_902767455.1 uncultured Eubacteriales bacterium | reverse complement strand
TCAAGCGGCTCCGACCGACAGTTCTAACGACTTTTTCTTGCCTCGCAAGAAAAAGTGTTAATAAACTATTCACGCTCGCTACGCCTTACGGCGTATATAAATCGCCGACGAATTATTATATAATAATTAAATCCGCAATTTTGTTTTCGCGATAGCGAAAATATAACTGCCGTAGGCAATATAACTCGGCGTAAGCCGAATATAACTTTGACGACAGTCAAAATATAACTGCCGTAAGGCTTTGCGGCTCACGACACCTAAGCCTTAACGATTTTTTTTGCGACAGCAAAAAAATGTTAATTAAAGTATTTTGTACATTTTCTCCGCGTCGTCTTTTTTGGTGGAGTTTAAAAGGGCGGCGACTTCGAATTTTACTCCGCCGCTTGCAAAGCGTATCTCCACCACGTCGCCGACTTTGAGTTCGTGGGCGGGTTTGGCTTCCTTGCCGTTGACGAGAACTTTGCCGCCGTCACACGCTTCTTTTGCGACCGCGCGGCGTTTTAAAATGCGCGAAACTTTAAGAAATTTGTCTAATCTCATATATTTTTACTCAAAAATGAAAAAATTTTCGTAAAAGTCAGTATAAATGCCTTGACAAAGCGTTGACTATTGTGTAAAATAAATAAATGCTGTAAAATCCATAATTGTCCACTTATGCCCTTTTCACTTTTTTGAAAAGTGAAAATGCAAGGAAAATTGCGGATTTTGCTTCAAAGCCTGTCAATATTATAGCACTACTTACTATAAAATGCAACAGGCGGACAAAAAAATTTTTCAAGGAGCGGGATTTAATGTCACGTGAATTACCGTCGTCAATGTTCGGTAAAATCGAAAGGAAGTCCTTTTCACGCATAAAGGAGCCTTTGGAAATACCTAACCTTGTAGAAGTCCAGTTGGATTCTTACAAAGCTTTTATAGACGAGGGCATCGCCGAAGTCTTTGAGGACTTTTCGCCGATAACCGACTATTCCGACCACTTCGAACTCTACTTTCTCGACCACGAAGTGATTGATAAGCCTAAATACAGCGAGAAAGAGTGTCGCGACAGGGACGCCACTTACGCTATACCGTTAAAAGTCAAGGTTCGTCTTGTAAACAAGGTGACCGACGTCGTTATCGATCACGACGTATTCATGGGCGAACTGCCCAAGATGACGGACAACGGTTCCTTCATCATCAACGGCGCGGAACGCGTTATCGTTTCGCAGCTCGTTCGTTCGCCGGGCGTATACAACAGTTTTCAGGTGGATAAAGCGGGTAAGAAGCTCTTCGGAACTACGGTCATTCCTAACCGTGGCGCCTGGCTCGAATTCGAGCAGGATTCTTCGCACGTTCTCTGGGTAAAGGTCGACAGGACGAGAAAACTCCCCGTGACCGTGCTTTTGCGCGCTCTCGGCATCGGCGAAAACGAAAAGATTCTCTCGCTCTTTGCCGACGATAAGATGATCGCCGCAACGCTCGAGCGTGACTCTACCAAGAGCGAACGCGAAGGTTTGTTCGAGCTGTATCGCCGTCTGCGTCCGGGCGAAATCCCCAACGACGACGCCGTTAAGATCAATCTCCGCAACTTATTCTTCGACCCGCGCCGCTACGATCTCGCGCGCGTGGGTAGATATAAATTCGATAAGCGCCTGAAAATGTCCGTCCGTATCGTCGGGCAGACGCTTGCCGAAACCGTCGTATCCGCAGACGGCGAAGTTCTCGCCGAAAAGGGTACGGTCGTTTCGCACGCTCTCGCGCGTGAAATTCAGAACGCCGGCGTAAACGAAGTCTACGTCGAAACCAAAGAAGGTCCGCACAAGATAATCGCCAACAACACCGTGAGCCTCAAGGAAGTGACGGGCGTCAACCCCAAGAAGTTCGGGCTTATCGACACCATACATTATCCGTCGCTGACGTTTGCCGAAGAGATCGCGCGCGCCGCAATGGAAAAACCCGTTGAACAGGTCGCCGTCGATTATACCGACGCCATCAACGCGCTTTACTACACCGAAGAAACGGTCACCGTCGGCGAAGAAAAGCCCGAGGACAGAAAGAACGCCGAAAAGCGCAGACAGCAGAGAGAGAACTTTGTCGTTGCGTGCGTCGAATTCTTCCGCTATCTCGAAGATACTTCGATCGTCAAACTCACCGCAGAACAGAAGAAGACGGTCAAGCCCCTTTTGGAAAAACTCAACCATAAACATATCACGGTAGACGATATCGTCGCGCAGATCTCGCTCAATCTCGACCTTAACTTCGGGATAGGCTCGTGCGACAATATCGACCACCTCGGCAATCGCCGCGTCCGTTCGGTAGGCGAACTTTTGCAAAACCAGTTCAGAGTGGGTATTTCAAGGCTTGAAAGACTTATCCGCGAAAGAATGGGTACGCAGGATCCCAAGGACGTAACGCCGCAGGCGCTTATAAACATAAGACCGGTAACTTCGGCTATCAAAGAATTTTTCGGTTCGTCGCAGCTGTCGCAGTTCATGGACCAGACAAACCCGATCGCCGAACTTACGCATAAGAGAAAACTTTCCGCGTTGGGCCCGGGCGGTCTTAACAGAGAAAGGGCGACCTTCGAAGTCCGTGACGTTCACTACACTCACTACGGCAGAATGTGCCCGATAGAAACCCCCGAAGGTCAGAACATAGGTCTTATCTCGTCTTTGACGACTTACGCCAAAGTCAACGAATACGGCTTTATCGAATCTCCTTACCGCCGCGTCAAAAACGGTGTCGTTACCGACGAAGTCGATTACATGACCGCCGACGAAGAAGATAACTACGTCGTAGCCCAGGCAAACGAACCGCTCGACGAAAACAACCGTTTCGTCAACGAAAGAGTTTCCTGCCGTAAACGCGAAGACATAACCGAAGCCCCCGCGGAAGAGATAGACTACATGGACGTATCGCCCAAGCAGCTCGTTTCCGTCGCGACGGCGCTCATACCCTTCCTTGAAACGGACGACAGCCACCGCGCGCTCATGGGTTCCAACATGCAACGTCAGGCAGTTCCGCTTTTAAAACCCGAAAACGCCATCGTCGGTACGGGTATCGAAGCTAAGATAGCTTACGACTCGGGCGTCATGAGCATTTCCGACGTCGACGGCGAAATAGTCACCGCCGGCGGCGACAAAGTAGTCGTAAACGGCGACGACGGAAAGGTTTACGAATATCCGCTCAAAAGATTCCAGCGTTCCAACCAGGGCACGTGTCTTAACCAAAGACCTATCGTTTCCAAGGGCGACAGAGTCAAAAAAGGCGACATCATCGCCGACGGTCCTGCGACCGCTAACGGCGAACTCGCTCTCGGCAGAAACGTTCTCGTCGGGTTCATGACGTGGGAAGGCTACAACTACGAAGACGCTATTCTTCTTTCGGAAGAACTCGTCATGGACGACGTGTTTACGTCCATTCATATAGAAGAACACGAAACGGAAGCGCGCGACACCAAGCTCGGTGAAGAAGAGATCACGCGCGAGATACCCAACGTCGGCGAAGACGCTTTGAAAGATCTCGACGAAGACGGTATCATCAGAATAGGCGCCGAAGTCATGAGCGGCGATATTCTCGTAGGTAAAGTTACGCCTAAGGGCGAAACCGAACTCACCCCCGACGAAAGGCTTTTAAGAGCCATCTTCGGCGAGAAGGCGAGAGAAGTGAGAGATACTTCGCTCCGCGTTCCGCACGGTGAAAGCGGTATCGTCGTCGACGTCAAGATATTCACCCGCGCCAACAAGGACGAACTCGCGCCCGGCGTCAACAAGCTCGTAAGAGTTTACGTCGCGCAGAAGCGTAAGATCTCCGTAGGCGACAAGATGGCGGGACGTCACGGTAACAAGGGCGTTATTTCGAGAATACTTCCCAAGTCCGACATGCCTTTCCTTGCCGACGGTACTCCGCTTCAGGTAGTTTTGAACCCGTTGGGCGTTCCTTCGCGAATGAACATCGGTCAGGTACTCGAAGTACACTTAGGTCTCGTCTGCAAACAGCTCGGCTGGAAGATCGCTACGCCCGTATTTGACGGCGCGAGCGAAGAAGATATAAGAGAATTGCTCGAAGAAAATCACTTTGTCAATCCGCAGGGCGAAGTCGACGGCAAGATCCAACTCTACGACGGAAGAACGGGCGAACCCTTTGAAAACAGAGTCACCGTCGGTCAGATGTACATGATAAAACTGCACCATCTCGTAGACGATAAGATCCACGCAAGGTCGATAGGTCCGTACTCGCTCATCACGCAGCAGCCGCTCGGCGGTAAAGCCCAGTTCGGCGGTCAGCGTTTCGGCGAAATGGAAGTCTGGGCGCTCGAAGCTTACGGCGCGGCGCATATCCTTCAGGAGATACTGACCGTCAAGTCGGACGACGTGGTCGGCAGGATCAAGACTTACGACTCCATCTTGCGCGGCGACGATATTTCCGAACCCGGAATACCCGCGTCCTTCAAAGTTCTTCTCAAAGAACTCCAGAGCTTGGCTCTCGATATGAAGGTGCTCACCGAAACGGGCGAAGAGATAGCCATGAAAGAGCTTGAAGACGACGAAGTCGACGAAAGACAGCTCAACAACGAAAAACCCGAAAAGACCGAACAGGTCGATCTTGCCATCGAAGAAGAAGAACCCGAAGATATCGAAGATACCGACATCTTCGACGATATGGACGCGTTCGATACCGACGACGCCTTTGAATTCAAGAGCGAAGATATGCTCGGTGACGACGATTACGGCGATATCGACGGTTTTGAAGACCTTGACGACTTCTCCGACGACGAATAATTTCCGCGGCGGGATAGTTTCCCGCCCGACGTATCGGTCCGCGTAAACGTACCGCAGCCGCGAACGCGATTTTTCGCGGCAACGGTCATAACCTCTCGATAATCGCCTTATAGACCGACTTTTTAAGAAAATCGGTCGAAAAAAACGGTTATCGCGCAATAATAAAAACGAGGAATTAGAATGTTCGAGCTTAATAATTTTGATTCAATTCAGATAGGCGTCGCTTCTCCCGAAAAAATCAGAAGCTGGTCTTACGGCGAGGTCACCAAGCCCGAGACCATTAACTACCGCACGCAAAAACCCGAAAGAGACGGGCTTTTCTGCGAAAGGATATTCGGGCCTACCAAGGACTGGGAATGTCATTGCGGTAAATATAAAAGAAGCCGTTATCAAGGCGTTATCTGCGACAAGTGCGGCGTTGAAGTAACGCGCGCCAAAGTTCGCCGCGAACGTATGGGGCATATCGAACTTGCCGCCCCCGTTTCGCATATATGGTATTTCAGGGGCGTTCCTTCGAGAATAGGCATTATTCTCGACATGGCGCCGAGAAATCTCGAAGCAGTGCTTTACTTTGCCAGCTTCGTAGTGCTCGATCCGGGCACGACCGATCTTGCTTATAAGCAGGTTCTGAACGATAAGGAATACCGTGAAGCCGAAGAAAAATTCGGCAAAGGCTCCTTCAAAGCGGGTATGGGCGCCGAAGCTATAAAAGAGCTTCTCATGGCTGTCGATCTCGACAAGGAAGCCGAAGAAATCAACAAGACCATCGCTACGACCAACTCGGCGCAAAAACGCGCCAAAGCCGTTAAGCGTATAGATATCATCGAAGCGTTCAGAAAGAGCGGTAACCGCCCCGAATGGATGATTCTCGACGTTATCCCTGTTATCCCGCCCGAACTCCGTCCTATGGTGGCTCTCGAAGGCGGAAGATTCGCCACCAGCGACTTAAACGACTTATATCGCCGCGTTATCAACCGTAACAACAGGCTCAAAAAGATGCTCGAATACGGCGCGCCCGACATAATCGTAAGAAACGAAAAACGTATGCTTCAGGAAGCCGTCGACGCGCTTATCGACAACGGCAGAAGAGGCAAAGCCGTTTCCGGCGCCGGCAACAGAGATTTGAGATCTTTGTCGGGTATGCTCAAAGGTAAACAAGGTCGTTTCCGTCAGAACCTTCTCGGCAAGCGCGTAGACTATTCCGGTCGTTCGGTTATAGTCGTAGGTCCCGAACTCAAAATCTATCAATGCGGGCTTCCCAAGGAAATGGCGATAGAGCTTTTCAAGCCGTTCGTCATCAAAAAGCTTATCGAAAACGGTTACTGTCAGAACGTCAAGAGCGCTAAGCGTATGGTCGAAAGGATGAAACCCGTAGTCTGGGATATTCTCGAAGGCGTCATCAAAGATCACCCCGTGCTTTTGAACCGCGCGCCTACGCTTCACCGCTTGTCGATACAGGCGTTCGAGCCGGTGCTTATCGAAGGCAGAGCCATCAAGCTTCACCCGATGGTCTGCGGCGCGTTCAACGCCGACTTCGACGGCGACCAGATGGCGGTACACGTTCCGCTTTCCATAGAAGCTCAGGCCGAAGCGAGATTCTTGATGCTTTCTTCCAACAATATATTGAAACTTGCCGACGGCAAGCCCGTTATGGGCCCGACGCACGATATGGTTTTAGGTTGCTATTACCTTACCATCATGCGCCGCGAACACGGCAAGAAGTACGACGCTAATTTCTATCCGAGCGAGGACGGCGAAGAGTACAAGGCGGGTATCTTCACCCCCGAAGACGCGGTCATGGCTTACCAGACCAAACAGCTCTCCTTGCAGGACGAAATTTTCTGCCGCAGAACGGTCGTCACTCCCGACGGTCAAACGGTCACCGGAATCATCAGGACTACTACGGGCAGAATAATCTTCAACGAAGCTATTCCGCAGAATCTCGGCATGTGCGAGAGAAACTGCCCCGAAGATTACGTCAAACTCGAGATCAACGCGCTCGTCAAACAGAAGACGTTCAAAGAGATCACAAGACGTTGCTTCAAGATAAACGGCGCTCCCAAGACCGCCGAAATGCTCGACAATATCAAGGCGATGGGTTATAAGTATTCGACCATAAGCGGTCTTACCACCAGCGTTTTCGATATGAAGGTGCCTTCGACCAAGAAAGGGCTTCTGGAACAGGGCGACGAAAAGGTCGGCCACATCACCGAATATTACGAAATGGGTCTTATAACCGACGAAGAACGCCACAAAAAGGTGTGCGACGTCTGGGAAGACGTCACCAAGGACGTTCTCAGCGAGCTCGAAGCTTCCATGGAAACGTTCAATCCTATCAAGATGATGATGGACTCGGGCGCCCGTGGTTCCAAGACTCAGCTTCAACAGCTTGCCGGTATGCGTGGTCTTATGGCGGACCCGTCCGGTAAGATAATAGAAATTCCTATAAGATCGAGCTTCCGCGAAGGCTTGTCCGTTCTCGAATACTTCGTATCTTCGCACGGCGGCAGAAAGGGCCTTGCGGATACGGCGCTTAAAACGGCGGACTCGGGTTACCTTACCAGAAGGCTCGTAGACGTTTCGCACAACGTTATCGTTCGTGAAGAAGACTGCCACGCCGGCGGTATGTACGTAGAAGCCATCACCGAAGGCGAAGACAAGATAATCGAACCGCTCGAAGACAGGATCATCGGCAGATACACCGTCGATAACGTCGTCAACCCCGAAACGGGCGAAGTCATCGTTCCGGCGGATACCATGATCTCCGAAGAACAAGCCGCCGAGATCGTCAAAGCGGGCATTACGCGCGTCAATATCAGAACGGCGTTCACCTGCAAGTCGAAATACGGCGTCTGCGCTAAATGTTACGGCAAGAACATGTCCAACAACTTGCCCGTCAATATCGGCGAAGCGGTCGGTATCATAGCCGCGCAGTCGATAGGCGAACCGGGCACGCAGCTTACGATGAGAACGTTCCACTCGGGCGGCGTAGCATCCGCGGGCGATATAACCCAAGGTCTTCCGAGAGTTGAAGAGTTGTTCGAGTGCCGTCGTCCCAAGGGGCAGGCGATCGTCTGCGAAACGAGCGGCGTAGTCACCATCGAAGAACGCGACGGCGTACGCCACGTAGTCGTCGAAAACAACGACGTCACCACCGAAAAGGTCAAGAACGACTATCTTATTCCGTTTAGCGCGGCGCTTCTCGTCAAAGACGGCGACAGCGTTGAGCCGGGTACCGTTCTTACCAGCGGCTCGGTATATCCGCAGGATATTTTGAGAACGAAAGGCTTCAAGGGCGTTCAGGAATATATCCTGACCGAAGTTCAGAAAGTTTACCGCTCTCAAGGCGTTGACATCAACGATAAACACATCGAAATAATCGTTCGTCAGATGCTCCGCAAAGTTCAGGTCGAGAACCGCGGCGATACCACGATGCTCCCCGGCGAACTCGTCGACATCACGAGATACGAAGACGAAAACCGCAAAGTCATGGAAGAAGGCGGAAGGCCCGCGACCGTCAAGAGAACGCTCCTGCCTATCACCAAGGCTTCGCTCGCTACCGAAAGCTTCCTGTCCGCGGCGTCATTCCAGGAAACGGCGAAAGTTCTTACCGAAGCCGCTATCAAGAATAAGATCGATCCGCTGCTCGGGCTTAAAGAGAACGTCATCATCGGTAAGCTCATCCCCGCAGGTACCGGGCTTCGCGAGTATAAACAGCTCAACGCCCAGACCAAAAACCTTTAATAATACCACGATTTTTTAAATAAAGGCGCAAAACGCGAAGTTTTATCGTCGGGCAAAAGGCTCGTGTATAGCCTTGACGCAGACGATAAAATTTCCGCCGACGGCGCGTTTCGGCTCAAAAAAAGCGTATCTTTTGCGGAAATACCTTTAAAATTACCCGAAAGATAACAAAAAACCGTGATTTTTGATTGACTATTTATCTTTTAAATGGTAAAATAGCAAGTAGGTCAAGTATCTTGACCCCGTTTTTTGCGTGTTTAAGTATTTTTCACGCGCCCGCCGCGATAGAAAAACGCGGTACCAAAACAGTTTTTATCTGCTCCTTATTCAAGGCGCGGTTAAAATTTCCGAATATTAAAAGGAGGTAAAAAATGCCGACAATCAACCAACTCATCAAGCACGGCAGACGTACGGCTATCGAGAAGAGCAAAGCACCTATCCTTGATTCGTGCCCGCAGAGAAGAGGCGTATGCCTTTCCGTCACGACGACTTCTCCCAAAAAGCCTAACTCGGCAATGCGTAAGATCGCAAGAGTCCGTCTGACCAACAAGCAAGAAGGAACGATTTACATTCCCGGCGAAGGTCACAACCTTCAGGAACACAGCTCGGTCCTCATCAGAGGCGGCAGGGTAAGAGATTTACCGGGTGTTCGTTATCACATCATCCGCGGAACGCTCGATACCGCAGGCGTTGCAAAACGTCGTCAGGCTCGTAGTAAATACGGCGCCAAGAAGCCTAAATAAGCTTTAAAAAATCGTTTTTTTAGTCAACCCTACTTATTCGGAAATTTTAACTTGAAGTAAAATTTGCCCGAATAACCGCCTTATAGCCCCACTTTCAGGGTTTTCGGCGGGTAAAAAGGTAGGCAGTATGCCGACCGAAAGGTCCGCAGAAGGTTCGCGCGGGGAAACTTCCCGCCGCGATAGCTGTACCGGGCAAAGCCCGTAAAAAATTATAAGGAGAATATTATGCCAAGAAGAGGCTCAATCCCGAAAAGGGACGTGCTGCCCGATCCTATCTACAACAGCAAGGTAGTGACCAAGCTTATCAACCAGGTCATGCTTGACGGTAAGAAGGGCGTAGCGCAAGGCATAGTGTACGACGCGTTTAAAGTTATGCAGGAAAAAACGGGTCAGGACGCTATGGAAGTTTTCAATCAGGCACTCACCAACGCCAAACCTCAACTCGAAGTAAAGGCAAGGCGCGTCGGCGGTTCCAACTACCAGGTACCTATTGAAATCAGAGAAGAAAGAAGACAGACTTTGGCTATCCGTTGGATAGTCATCAACGCGCGTAAGCGCAGCGACCGCGATATGTATATGCGTCTTGCCAACGAGCTTATGGACGCAGCCAACAACACCGGCGGCGCAGTCAAGAAGAAAGAAGATATGCACAAGATGGCTGAAGCCAACCGTGCGTTCGCTCATTTCCGTTGGTAACGTTTTAGGTTCAGGTGATTTACGATGCCAAGACAGTATGATTTATTAAACACACGAAATATAGGCATTATGGCTCACATCGATGCCGGTAAGACCACCACGACGGAACGTATCTTATTTTATACAGGTAAAACTCATAAACTCGGCGAAGTCCACGAAGGCGCTGCCACTATGGACTGGATGGTTCAGGAACAGGAAAGGGGCATAACCATCTGTTCCGCCGCGACCACGTGTTTCTGGAAGGGTAACCGTATCAATATAATCGATACCCCGGGCCACGTTGACTTTACCGTTGAAGTAGAACGTTCGCTCAGAGTTCTCGACGGCGCCGTAGCCACTTTCTGCGCAAAAGGCGGCGTTGAGCCTCAAAGCGAAACCGTTTGGAGACAGGCTGACAAGTACAAAGTTCCCCGTATCGCGTACGTCAATAAGATGGACATCAACGGGGCGAACTTCCTCGGAGCCGTGCAGATGATGAGGGACAGGCTCAAAACCAACGCCATCCCCGTAATGCTTCCCATCGGCAAAGAAGATACGTTCAAAGGACTTATCGACCTTATCGAAAACAAAGCCGTAATCTATAAAGACGACCTCGGAAAAGAAGAAGAGGTCGTGGACATCCCCGACGAATATAAGGAAATGGCGGAAGAATACCGCTTAAAGCTTATGGAAGCCTGCGCCGAGCAGGAGGACGAGCTTACCGAAAAATTCCTTATGGGCGAAGAGCTTTCCGTTGAAGAGATCAAGCGCGCGTTGAGAAAGGCTACCATCTCCATGAGTATAACCCCCGTTCTTTGCGGTTCTTCTTACCGCAATAAGGGCGTTCAGCACCTTCTCGACGCGATAGTCGACTATCTCCCCAGTCCCTTGGACGTTCCGCACGTAGTGGGCGTCAACAAGAAGGGCGAAGAAGAAGAGAGAGAAACTTCGGACGAGGCGCCTTTCGCGGCGCTCGCGTTCAAGATAGTCGCCGATCCGTTCGTAGGAAAACTCGCGTATACGAGGGTGTATTCGGGCCACCTTACCAGTGGTTCTTACGTTTATAACAGCACCAAGGGTAAAAAGGAAAGAGTGGGCAGGATAGTGCTTATGCACGCCAACCACCGCGAAGAGATACCCGAGATCTACGCGGGCGATATATGCGCCATAGTAGGTCTTAAAGAAACGACTACGGGCGACACGCTCTGCGCCGAGAACGCTCAGATCATTCTTGAACAGATGGAGTTCCCCGAACCCGTTATAAGGGTAGCTATCGAGCCCAAGACCAAAGCCGGTCAGGAAAAGATGACGCTCGCGCTCATCAAGCTCGCCGAAGAAGACCCCACTTTCAAGACTTATACCGATCAGGAAACGGGGCAGACGATAATCGCCGGTATGGGCGAGCTGCACCTTGAAATAATCGTCGACAGGTTGCTTCGCGAATTCAAAGTCGAAGCCAAAGTCGGCAGACCGCAGGTAGCTTACAGAGAAACGTTCCGTTCCTCCGTCGACG
>CACXHH010000110.1 GCA_902767455.1 uncultured Eubacteriales bacterium | reverse complement strand
ATTCCGCGCATAACGTCCAGGTACAAAAGCGCTCTCGCCTTGGGCTGGCTGTTGAATAACTTTAAGTTCAGGTCGGAAACGTCGGCTCCTGATTTGGCAAGTTCGCAAGCGACGCCGAGAGCTTCCGCGTCGGTGTTTGAATGCGAAAAATTGCCCGTATCCGTGATAATACCGACCATAAGCGTTTTAGCGAGCGTTTGGTCTATTTCGACGCCGAGCTCCAAGATAAGCTTATATATTATCAACGCGCAAGCACCCTTGTTTTCGACAAAATTATACTTTGCGTATAAGGCGTTTGAAACGTGGTGGTCGATATTGAATGTGTTTTTGTATTGACGGTAGAAAGCGTAAGGAGCGCCTATCTGGCTTTCGGTAGCGCAATCGACCGAGATACACGCGTCGTATTCGCCGCTCGGCTCGGTTATAAAGTCATTGAAAAGCTCCAAAAGCGCGTACTTTGCGGGAACGCCGTCACTCGTTACCACGGTTGACGGAATACCGAGTTTATTCAACGCGTATTTCAAAGAAAAAGCGCACGATAACGTGTCGCCATCGGGATTGACGTGACAGAATATCAATGCGCTTTTAAGATTTTTTATTGAATTTGCTATTTCTTTAAGTTTCATCCGTTTCGTTTTTATCTTCGTTTGCGTAAGTAAAGGTGCTGATTATCTTATCGATCTTAGCTCCGTATTCGGCAGACTCGTCCTTAAAGAATTTGATCTTCGGAACGGTGCGGATACGCATGGTTTTAGAGAGTATTTTACGGACTTCCGAGCTCGAAGCGCAGATCGCGTCGAACGTTTTTTGAGCTTTTTCGGCGTTGGTCGAGTACACGCTTACGTAAACGCTCGCCTCTTCCAAGTCGCTCGTGACGGTAACGGAAGTCACGGAAAACATTTCGGTTATATCGTAGTTTTTGATCTTGGTCGTGAGTATCTCGTAGATAAGTTTACGGAACTCGCTTTCCAACCTTTTTTCTCTTTTTTCCTTCATTTTACGCCTTTACTTCTTCGGTCAGATAACATTCGATGAAGTCGCCGATCTTGATGTCGTTGAAGCCTTCGATCGAAACGCCGCATTCAAAGCCCTGCTGAACTTCCTTAACGTCGTCCTTAAAGCGTTTGAGCTGTTGAACGTTGCCTTCGCAGATCATTACGTCGTCGCGATAAATACGCAATTTTGCGTTTCTTAAAAGCTTACCGTCAGTAACGTAACAGCCCGCGACCGTACCGACGCCCGTGATCTTAAAGGTGTCGCGAACTTCGGCTTTGCCGAGATATACGTCCTCAAATTTAGGCGCAAGCATGCCCTTCATAGCGTTCTTGACGTCTTCTATCGCTTCGTAAATTACTCTGTAAAGTTTTATGTCCGTCTTTGTGCGTTCGGCGACCTGCTTTGCCTTCGAATCGGGTCTGACGTTGAAACCGATGATAAGAGAGTTGGACGAGTCCGCAAGCATAACGTCCGTTTCGTTTATGGCGCCGACTGCGGCGTGAATAACGTTGATCTTGACTTCGGGCGTAGAAAGTTCCGTAAGCGACTGTTTGACCGCTTCGACCGAGCCCTGAACGTCTGCCTTGATTATAATATTGATAGTGCTTAAAGCGCCGCTGTCTATCTTGGAGAAGAGTTCGTCGAGAGTGACTTTTTCGTTACGTCTTATCATCTCTTCGCGTTCTCTGTTCTTTCTTTCCGCGGCTACCGATTTACTGAGTTTTTCTTCTTCTACCGCGAAGATCACGTCGCCCGCGTTGGGAACTTCTTCAAGCCCGATGACGGAAACGGCGACCGAAGGACCTGCTTCCTTGACCATACGCCCTTTATCGTCGAACATGGCGCGGACTTTACCTGCGGAAGTACCGGCAACTATAAAGTCACCCGTCTTTAAAGTACCGTTCTGGACTATAATGGAAGCGACAGGGCCTTTACCCTTATCGAGTTTTGCTTCAAGAACCACGCCTTTCGCCTTTCTGTCGGGGTTGGCTTTGAGTTCCTGCATCTCGGCAACGAGAAGGATGGTATCAAGAAGTTTGTCTACACCTTCGCCCGTCTTTGCCGATACGGGTACCATTATGATATCGCCGCCCCAGTCTTCGACGAGTATATCTCTGTCGGAAAGTTGTTGGCGGACTTTATCGAGATTTGCGTGCGGTTTGTCAATCTTGTTGGCGGCGATGATTATCGAAACGCCCGCCGCTTTCGCGTGGTTGATCGCTTCTACGGTCTGCGGCATGATACCGTCGTCCGCGGCGATAACGATTATCGCGATATCGGTGACTTGCGCGCCGCGCTGACGCATCGAAGTAAACGCAGCGTGTCCCGGCGTGTCGATGAAAGTAATCGACTTACCGTGAGTTACGACCGAATACGCGCCGATATGCTGGGTTATGCCGCCCGCTTCGCCGTCGGTGACGTGGGCAGAACGGATGTAGTCGAGAAGCGACGTTTTGCCGTGGTCGACGTGTCCCATTACCGTAACGACGGGAGGACGGGCGACGAGTTTTTCTTCGGTGTCTGCGTCGTCGCCGAAGCCTTCGTTCAGAACTTCTTCAGCCGTCTTTTCCATCTTGAGTTCGAGCGTTATCCCGAGCCCGTCGGCAACGTAAGCCGCGGTGTCGAAATCGACGGAGTCGTTTATCGTCTTGATGATACCTTCTTTAAAGAGTATCTTGGAAATTTCAACCGCGGAGATACCGAGCTTTTCGCTCAATTCCTTCAAAGGAATAATATCCTTTGAAATAACCGCGTGTTCTATCTTTATGCGCTGATCGGCTTTTTCCTGTTTGGTCTTTTTGGTGCGGAGTTTTCTGTAACCCGTCTTGTTTTCGTCGAAATCGTCGATCGAAACCTGACCTTTCATTGCCGATTTTTTATTGATAGCGCGTTTGTCTTCAAAGACTTTGCCGTCCTGCTTCTTCTTAAATCCCGATTTAGGCGCGTCTTTGGGAACGAACGCAACTTCCTGCGGCTTCACGCCGGGACGGGGACCTTTCGCAAAAGGAGTCGGGCCCGCGCCCGTAGGTCTTGCCGCGGGACGAGTTCCCTGCGCGCCCGCAGCGGGAGCGGTACGCCCGACGACGCCTGTTCTTTGCTGACGGTTTCTGTCGGACGGGATATATTCCTTCTGACGCGGAGGTCTGTAATCTGCGGAAACGACGACCGAAGGTCTTTTGACTTCCGGTTTGGGCTGAACGGGAGCCTCCTCCGCCCGCTTCGTTTCAGTCGTGGCGGCAGGTTGCTCTTGAGAGTTTTCGTTATTGACCGCAGGCGTTTCGTCCGCCTTGCTTTCCTGCTCGGCGGGAGCCGCCGTTTTAGCGGGTTCTTCCGGAGTTCTTATCTCGGAAGCCGAAACGGGCGTTTCGTCCGACGTTTCGTCTACGGTTGCCTGCGCCTGCGTCTGTTCGGCTTCTTTCAAAGCCTTTTCTTCAGCTTCGCGTTTAGCCTTTTCTTCTTCACGCAGACGGCGCAAAAGGGCTTCTTTTTCGTTAAGTTTTTTAGTCGTCTCGTTCATATCCTGACGAGATTTTTTGACTTTTTTGAGAAGCTCCTGTATAGCTCCGTTGCCGGAAATGGCTCCGTTGACTACTCTGATGCTTGAAATCTCTTTGTTTTCCATTAAATATCTGCCTCCGCAAGGACGAAATGTTCGTTCAGATTGTTTAATATTGCCTTTGATAATTCCCTGTCAAGCAAGGCAACGAGCTTGCAGTTTTCTTTATGAACTATCTCTTCGAGAAGATAATCTTTTGAAACGACGAGTTTTGCGTGGAACTTCCGCGCGAGCGACGCCGCGTCCTTTTTCGTGTTTTCGGAAGCGCTGTCGCATAAAATGAGAAGATAAACTCTCTTTCTTTCGGCGGTGATGGAATTTACGCCGAGCGTTATCTTTCTCGCCCGCAACGCAAATCCGATATAGGTAAGTATCTTTTCCGTCATTATTGCTCCGTTTCGCTACGCGTTATCGCCGCCGTTTTCGGCGCAAGTCGGTCACGGTTTTTCAAGAAAAGCCGTCAATTCTTCGTAAACGCCTTCGGGTAGTTTTTGCTTGAAACTTTTGTCAAAAAGGCGTTTTTTTACGGTTTTCGCAACGCATTGAGCGTCTTTGCAGACGTAAGCGCTTCTGCCGAAAACCTTATCGTTTCCGACGACGAATTCGTCGCCGACTTTTGCAACGCGTATAAATGATGATTTTTCGGAAACCTTCCTGCAACAGACGCAAGTGCGCGTCGGAACGTGTTTTACTTTGCCCGTTGCAATGGTAGGATTATCGATCTTCATATCGGATACGAATTACTCCGAAAGCTGCGCGGCTTCTTCGGCGGCGGCTTTGGATTCGCTCTTGACGTCTATCTTCCAGCCGGTAAGCCTTGCCGCAAGGCGGGCGTTCTGACCGTCCCTGCCGATTGCGAGCGAAAGTTTATCGTCGGGAACGATGACTTTTGCGACTTTTTCGCCTTCAATAGCCGTAACTTTGAGAACTTTT
>CACXHH010000109.1 GCA_902767455.1 uncultured Eubacteriales bacterium | reverse complement strand
GAAAGGCGGGGTATATCTTCATCGTTTCGCTGTGCGTTTTAGCGGCAGTTTTTATCGTTTTGCTCGTCACAAAAAAACTCACGTTTGAAAGCGCCGTCGTTTTGTTGTTTATCGCGGGCGTAATACTCCGTTTTACTTACGTTTTGTATACTTCCGTAACTACCCGTCAACACGACGTAGGCAATTTTGCCGGAACAAGCGGTCACGCGTGGTATATAAAATATCTGTATTTAAACGGAAAAATACCCGATTTCGACGTTACCGAAGTAGACCAGTTCTACCATCCGCCGCTTCATCACGTTATAGCCGCTCTGTGGTGGAAAACGCTTTCGTCCTTCGGCGTGGAAGACGCCTACGCTCAATCTTCGTTGCAAACGCTCACTCTCTTTTATTCGAGCGTTTGTATGATAATTTCTTACAGATTGCTTCGCGAGTTCAAAGTTCAAAGACACGCTCTCGTAATAGCTTTTGCGATAATCGCTTTTCATCCGACTTTCGTCATATTTTCCGCGAGCATAAACAACGATATACTCTCCGTGACCTTTATGCTCCTTGCCGTTTTATACTCGGTCAAGTGGTATAAATCGCGCAAATTATCGCATATTATGGTCGTGAGCGTCGCCGTGGGGCTCGGAATGATGACCAAGCTTTCGGCGTATATGGTCGCGTTCGGAATAGGTCTTTTGTTCCTTATCGCGATGATAGGCGACAAAGCTAATATTAAAAAGTATATTTTGCAATACGTTGCGTTTCTCGTCGTCTGCGTGCCGCTCGCGCTTTGGTGGGAAACGAGAAACTATATCGCTTTCGGCGTTCCGCCTGCGTACGTTCAAAGGCTTTCTGACGATTCGTGGCAGTACGTTGGCAACGTGCCCGCGTTAAAGCGCTTGTTTGATTTTTCAAAACTTTTCGAGGCGCCCGTTTTCGATCAGTGGACTAATCGCGGCGGAAAAGTTTACAACGAATACAACCCGATGATATCGCTTTTGAAAACTTCGTGTTTCGGCGAATATATCAACGATTTCGGCGCGTTTTCGGCAATTACCGTGGCGGCGACTGCTCTTTTTTGGAGTAATTTTACGCTCGCGCTTTTAAGCGTGGCGGCGCTTTGCTATACGCTCGTTAAAGCTATCGTTCGCAAACAGTTCTCAAATAAGACGGTGAACGCGCCGTATTTATCGATTGCCGTGACGAACGCGCTTATGATAATTTTTTATTATCTGTTCTGCTTTTCTTATCCGCACCATTGTACCGAAAATATAAGGTATATAAGCCCCGTTATAGTCTTCGGCACGTTGTTTATAGGAAGAACGCTTTGCGACCTTTCGGAAGGCTCCGTCGGCGGCGTAAAGGAAAACGAGTTGCTTATTCAAAGCCGTTCGGAACGGATCGTCCGCATTTCGGCTTACGCCGCGACGATATTTTTCACCGTCGTTTTCTGCTTCTCGTCGGCGCTTATGTTTTTACAGATGGCTATTGCCTGACGGAATAGGAATATCGATATAAAGCCTTATTTTTACGTAGTAAACGCTTCGATCTTTCAGGTCGGAGCGTCTTTTTTTGACCGATAGTTTTCTTTTGAAATACTGCCTTGAAGTTTCGCATAAAAAAGACGTTAAAAAATTTGTTGATTTTTTGTAATATAGCGTGAAAACGTTTGACATAACGTATGCGTTTATATATAATGTTCGTTGTTTAGAAAAAATAAACTTTTGATTTAGTAAGATAAGCAAATCAAAACTCGGAGTTTATTTTTACAAAACTTTTTCTTATTTGGGAGAACGTATGGAAATAGGCGTAAAAATCAAAGCGTTGAGGCTGAAAAACAATCTCACGCAAGAAGAGCTTGCCGACAGATGCGAGCTCACCAAAGGCTTTATCAGTCAACTTGAAAACGACCTTGCCAACCCTTCGATCGATACGCTGAACGATATACTTATCGTTCTCGGTACGAACATGGGCGAATTTTTCTATAACGAAGAGAGCGAACCGCTCGTTTTCCACAAAGAAGACTGTTTCAGCAAAGATTACGGCGATACCGTGATAACGTGGCTCGTCCCGTCGGCGCAGAAAAACGCTATGGAGCCTATACTTCTCGATCTCAACGAGAAGGGCGCGACGGAGAGCGATATGCCGCACGAAGGCGAAGAATTCGGTTACGTTTTGTCCGGAAAGATAAAAGTTACCGTCGGTAAGCGTTCGTTCATAGCGACCAAGGGCGAAACCTTCTATTATAAATCGGATAAAAAGCACTCTCTCGAGAACGTTTCCGACAAGAAGGCGACGGTACTTTGGATCTCCTGTCCCCCTAATTTTTAAAATGAGGTAGAGAAAAATGGATAATTCAAACAAGGCGACGGAAACGGTTATCGCAACGGAAAACAAAGCTTCCGTCGCTGTGAAAAAATCCGACAATATAATCGAAATCAAAGGAATAACCAAAGTTTTTGACGGCGTTACCGTGCTCGATAATTTGAGCTTAAGCATAAAACGCGGTCAGTTCGTAACGCTTTTAGGCCCCAGCGGCTGCGGCAAAACGACTCTTCTCCGCCTTATCGCAGGGTTCCAGACTCCCACGGAAGGCGAAATTTACATAGAAGGCGTTCCGATAACTTCCGTTCCGCCGCACAAGCGCCCGGTAAACACCGTATTCCAGAAATACGCACTCTTTCCGCATCTTAACGTCTTTAAAAACGTTGCGTTCGGCTTGAAACTCAAAAAGATACCAGACGCTACCGCAAAAAAAGGTTATCGAAAATTGACGAAAGCCGAGATCGAAGAAAAGGTCAATCGTGCCCTGAAACTCGTAGGTCTTGCCGATTACGGCCACAGAGACGTCAATTCTCTCTCGGGCGGTCAACAGCAGAGAGTAGCTATTGCAAGAGCTATCGTCTGCGAGCCGAAAGTCCTTCTTTTGGACGAACCGCTCGGCGCTCTCGATCTGAAAATGCGTAAAGAAATGCAGATCGAGCTGAAAAAGATGCACGAAGATCTCGGCATCACCTTCATTTTCGTAACGCACGACCAGGAAGAAGCGCTCACGATGTCGGACGTAGTAGTCGTCATAAACGACGGCGTGATACAGCAGATAGCCCGTCCTAAAAAGATATACGACGAGCCGAGCAACGCTTTCGTTGCCGACTTCATCGGTGAATCCAACATTTTATCCGGCACGATGGAAAAGGATTACACCATCAACTTCCTCGGAAGATCGCTCGCGTGCGTGGACAAGGGCTTTGAAAAGAACGAACGCGTCGATATAGTGATACGCCCCGAAGATATCGTTATCACCACGGGCGAAGGTCACGGCCATTTCAACGGCGAAGTTCTTTCCACCGTGTTTAAAGGCACTTACTACGAAATGGAAGTTTTGGCTTCCTTCTACGAATTTACCGTTCAATCTCAAAAAGAATTCCCTAAGGGAACGAAAGTTTCTCTCGAAATTCTTCCCGACAGTATCCATATAATGAAAAAGATGCTGACTATCAATAAATATATAGGCGAAGTCACGGGCGAAAACCGCGTCGAGATTTGCGGCGGCGAGTTCGAGATACCGACCGAAGGGTTTTCTTCGGGCGACGATGTTATCGTCTACGTTCCGTTCAACGCCGTCGAACTTACCGACGACGAAGAAGACGGCGTTATCGGCGCCAACGTCACGCAGAGCTTGTATCGCGGCACGTACTATCAGGTTCAGGTCTATACCGATACCGACGAAGATTTCTATATCGACACCGTCGACGAATGGGATATGGACGACCGCGTCGGCGTCAGGATAAACGGCGATTTGGTCAGATTAGAGCGCTACGACCGCGAAAAGGAGGCGGAAGATGAAGAGCCGCAAAGCTAAAGTCTTTCGTCCGACGGCGTTTTCCTTTCCGTATCTTGCGGTAACGCTCGTATTCGTAATATTCCCGCTCGTGCTCGTTCTCGTCTATGCCTTCCGCGGCGAAGACGGAACGATGACGTTCGATAACTTTATCCACGTTTTTTCCGAAGCCGAAAACTTGCGCCAGCTCGGCGCAACGCTCGGTATCGCCGCGCTTTCGACGTCTATTTGTCTTTTAATAGCGTACCCCGTGGCGTTTATACTCGCGTCGTCGCCGTTCAATAAAATGGCGATACTGTCGCTTCTGTTTATAATCCCCATGTGGATAAACTTCATGCTCCGAATCTTCGCTTTACAGTCTTTATTGTCGATGATAGGCGTAAACAAAAGCTACTTTTCAGCAGTTATAGGTATGGTTTACGACTTCTTCCCGTATATGCTTCTGCCTATATATACCGTGCTGTCGAATATGGACAAAAGCTACGTTGAAGCTTCGCGCGATCTCGGCGCGGGGCCCGTAAAGACGTTTACACGCGTAACTCTTCCGCTTTCGCTCCCGGGCGTTATAAGCGGAATAAGCATGATGTTCATGCCGATATTCAGTTCGTATTCGATAACGAAGATGATGGGCGACGCAAACACCACCGTTATCGGCGCGAAGATAGCAAATCTGTTTGAAAATCAGAACTACGGCAACTACGGCTACGGCTCGGCGCTTTCGTTCGTGCTTCTCGTTATCGTTATAATCGTCATGCTCATAGGCTCGTTCCTGTCGAGCAGAACGAACAAAGCCCCGAAAGGAGGTAAGGCGTAATGAATAAGACTTCTTCCGTCGTATCTCTCATCGTAAAATGGTTCATACTTATCGTCGTGCTGACGGCAATTTATCTGCCTCTGCTGATGATAATCGTATATTCGTTCAGCACGTCGCAGTCCGTCGGCGGCGAATACGGAAAATTCACGTTTACTCTGTATTCTAAGCTTTTTCAGAACGAAAAGCTTCTTGACGCGACAAAAAACACGCTTATTATCGGGCTCGTTTCTGCTCTCGTCGCGACCGTTTTGGGAACTACCGCGTCCGTCGGTATCCACTATATGCGCACGAAGATCCGTTCGGTCGTCGACGCCGCTTCGCAAATAACCGTCGTGAACGCGGAAATCGTCACGGCAATGGGTTTTTTCCTATTGATGATCTTCCTTCGCGACGTGATAGATCTCCCCGTAAACTTCGGGCTGACGTGGCTTATAATCGCGCATATCGTGATTACTACGCCTTACGTTATTCTGACGGTCACGCCGAGATTGAAACAGTTAAACCCCAACCTTCTCGAAGCGAGTATGGACCTTGGCGCAGGGCCTATGCGAAGCCTTATAACGGTAATGCTTCCGCAGCTTGCGGGCGCCATGGTTTCGGGATTTGCGCTTGCGTTCACTCTCTCGCTTGACGACTTCGTAATAACCAACATCAACTCTTTCGGCGCTAATATCGATACGATTTCGACTTACGTTTACTCGGGCATCCGCAAAAAGGGTATTCCCGTAGAGATAAGGGCGCTTTCGACGATAATCTTCGTAGTCGTTTTGACGGCTCTTATCGTCTACAACGTTGTCAAAAACAAAAAAGCCAAAGAAAACAAAGTAAATTAAATTTACATAAAGGAGAAAAAACAATGAAAAAACTTATCTCGTGTCTGCTCACCGTAGCAATGCTTGCGGGTTTTTCCGCTCTCTCCGTCGGCTGTGATAATGTCGACCGCTCCGAAGTTCTCAAACTCTATATGCCTGGCGAATACATCGACGAAGACATCTTCGGCGAATTCGAAAGCTGGTATAAAGAAGAAACGGGCGAAAACGTCACCGTCAAGATCGAAACTTTCGACGCCGTTGAAAACGTTCAGCTCGCCGTTGAAGGCTCCAAAGCCGATTACGACCTTCTCTGCCCGAGCGATTATATGATCGAATACCTTATTCAGAAACAGCTCGTTCAGCCTCTTGACGCAAACGTCATCAACGTTTCCGAAGACGGACTTTTCATGCCCGAATATATCGAAAGCACCCGTCAGTTCGACGCTCAGCTCAAATACGCCGTTCCCTATATGTACGGCACGCTCGGTCTTGTTTACGATATGAGTAAGACGGGCAGGAAGATAACCAGCTGGGAAGCTCTTTTCGGCAACGAGTTCGCAGGCAAACGCTCCATTAAAGACTCCATCCGCGACGCTTACGCCGCCGCTTGTATCTACAACGCGCGTGAATCTTTGAAAGGTCTTACTGGCGCGGAACAGAAAAACGCTATTCAGGCTATTTTCGAAGATACTTCTGCCGAAACCGTCAAGAACGCGGAAAACGCTCTTAAAGCCGTTAAAAACGGCGGCGCCGTATGGGATATCGACGATATCAAATTCGAAATGGCGGCAGGCACCAGCAAAGTGGCGGTAGCTCTTATGTGGTCTTGCGACGCGGGTTACGTTATGAACACTTACGAAGACGCCAACGGCGAAGAACACCCCGGCAACCGTAATCTTTGGTACGTTCTTCCCGAAGAGGGCGGCAACGTCTATATCGACGCTTTCGTAATCAGTAAATACGCCGTAAACACGAAAGCCGCCAACTACTTCCTTAAATTCCTTTGCACGAAGGATATAGCCGTTAAAAACAGCGTTTACGCAGGTTGCATAAGCCCCGTAACCGCCGCTTATAACGAACTTTACGCTATGTATAACGAAGACGAAGACGGTCTTTTTGAAGACACCCCCGACGGCTGGAAGGAAATGTTTATCGAAACCATGTTCCCGAGCGCCAAAACTCTCAACCGCTGCGGCGTTATGAAGGACTTCGGTTCCGGTAAGACCGCCGTTACCAACATGTGGGGCAACGTACAATAATCTTTTTGCTTAAATACAATAATCCCGCCGCGATGATCACGGCGGGATTTTTACGAGTTAAGCATTTATTATAGTTAAATAAAGAAAAAATAAAAAGAAAACTCGGATAATCAAAGACCATCCGAGTTTTTGGAGCTACTGGCCGGACTTGAACCGGCGACCTGCTGATTACGAATCAGCTGCTCTACCGACTGAGCCACAGTAGCGCTTTGTTTTAGCTTAAATAATATAACACATCGTTAATTATTTTGCAAGTTATTTTAAGCTAAAAATTGCAACATTTTTAATTTTTTTGTCACAAAGATTTTTCGTTCGTAATTTTAATTAAAAAAATTTCGTAATAAGGTGATTTTTTATTGACAATTCTATTTTTTTGTTATATTATAGTTATGCTTTTGAAAAAGCGTACTTATTATATTCGTTTGCTGCTATGGCTCAGTCGGTAGAGCACGTCCTTGGTAAGGAGTAACAAGGCTAAAATCTGCCACTAACCACTTGACAAAAAATTTAATAATTAACGAGTTTGCTGCTGTGGCTCAGCAGGTAGAGCACATCCTTGGTAAGGATGAGGTCGGCGGTTCAAATCCGCTCAGCAGCTCCAAGAAAACCACCATATTTGGTGGTTTTTTCTTGTATTTTACCACTATATATAGGATATGTCAAATTGTAATGGTATAGTTAAAGTAAATTTGCAGACGAATTGCAGACATTTTTAGGTAAAAAATAAGGCTGTTTTATAGGTAGGGCTACTCCTTGCCCGTTTACTCTCTAAAACTGCCTAAAACGCCCTATTTCTGTCCCAATTGCAGACATTTGCAGACGAAAGAAATTGACTCTAAAATTCGCATAGGTAGGGCTACTCCCTATTTAAGTCGTGTGCAACTTACCCAATTTTTGCATTTAAAATATTTGCAGACGAATTGCAAACGCCTATTTTATAGTATTTTTAATATTAAAACTACTTTGACTTTACCAAGGAAAATCCCTGTAATATATAAGAGATGCACTCTACCCCCAAAAGTTTACCTAAAACCACAATATATAGTGGTTTTAGGTGATTTTTTTATGTTTTTTAACTAAAATAAAATAATTGCAGAACAAATTTAATCTAAATCGTCTGCAAATGTCTGCAAATATATAGTTTTAGAACGGTTTAGATACATTTAGAGCGGTAAAAATACTAATCAAGCACGAAGAGTAGAGAAGTTCAGGCATAAATTTCTTGACTTAAAATGACCTGTATTTTATAATAGTTCGTGCTGAAATACGGAGGTCAATTTGCTTGTAAATAAAATATGCCCGAATTGCAAGACGGAACAGAAAGGGCTTAATTTAAAGGAAACAAATTTTGAAAAGTGGAATCTTGCAACGGATTTAAAAGATAAGACAAATGCGGTACAAGGTTCAACGAATTAAATTTTTATAGCAGAACAGGGCTTGCAAAAAAAGCAAACCCTGTTTTCTATAAATATATATAAGTCATTATACTGTATTCTTATGGATAAATAGAATTTTTTTATTTTGTTTAAACTTTTATAGCGTTTCAAGTAAAGGTTGTATCGTATAAAATATCGGGCAAATTTAATATTTTGGTTTGATATTGTTTTGCTCAGAAGGCTATATTATACCGCATTACGAAACAAGTTGACAGCCCGGAGACGTTTATGTTAAAATCCTAACGTAAATAAAATAGGGAGTATATTATGAATTACAGGTTTTTAAAGTTTCCCGAGTTTAAGACCAAAGCGTTAACGCTCAGCTACGACGACGGCGTAGTATACGATAAGCGTTTGGTAGAGATTTTGGACGCGTACGGGCTTAAATGTACGTTCAATATTAATTCGGGGCTATTTGCTGAAAAGTCGGGCGAAAGAAAGCTCACGCAAAAGGAAGCGCTCGAACTGTATTCGGGCGGAGCGCACGAGGTTGCCGTGCACGGCGTAAAGCATTTATCGCTTGCCGAGGTTTCGGACGCCGTTGCTACGCGCGAAATTCTTGCCGACAGAGAGTACCTTGAAAAGCTTTTTGGCAAGATAATAATCGGTATGGCGTATGCCAACGGAAGTTGCGACGAGCGCACTGCAAACATAATATCTCGGTGCGGGATTAAATACGCACGAACCATTGTTTCCACGGGCAAGTTTGACATTCCGCAAAATTGGTTATTAATGCCTACAACTTGCCACCATAACGACCCGCGGCTCGACGAACTTACCGATAAGTTCTTGTCGGACGAGCGCCGCTCTTATTTTTGGTCAAATCCGCCCAAACTGTTCTACCTTTGGGGACACAGCTACGAGTATAACGACAACGACAATTGGGATATAATAGAGAAGTTCGCAAAAAAGACGGGCAAGCGTGGCGATATTTACTATGCTACGAACACCGATGTATACAACTATGTAAAAGCATTCGACAGTCTTATTTCATCGGCGGACGGTAAGCTAATTTACAATCCCACCGATATCGACGTGTACATAGACAACTATGGCAAAGATCTTTTGGTGGAAGCGGGAAAAACCGTAGCACTTTGAACAGGTCAAGATAAAACAAATGCGGTAGAAGGTTCAACGAATTAAATTTTTATAGCAGAACAGGGCTTGCATTTTTGCAAGCCCTGTCTTCTTTTAAAATGAATTAGCAATATCAAAATGAAAAATTAGCGCGAATAACATTAAAACAATTATATCAATAATGCCAGAACCGGTAAAGTTACAATCGAACACATTGAGCCGAGCAGTACCATATTTGCAGCAGTCGCCTGACCTTCGCCTAAAATTTCGGCGTAGTTCTGCACTACCGAAGCGATGGGGCAGGCGCACATTATGTACATACAAAGCATCAGTTCTTTATCTACATTTAAAAGATATAAAATCCCCAGCACGAACAACGGAAACATTATCTGGTTAATTCCTACGGCAAAGTACTGCATCCAGTTTGTAAATAGGTTTTTGAACTTAATAGTCGCAAGCCGCATTCCCATTACCAGCATACATAAAGGCGTAGTCATTTTGCCGAGAATGTTTATCATGTTTTCAAGTTGACCTAAAAACTGACCGTTTACCGCCGAGATTTTGAAGCCCGTAAAGAAGAGCGGTAAGGCAACTACCATACTCAAAAGAGCAGGATTGATTATCATAGATTTGACGCTTATATACTTTTTGTCGCGTGTGATGATAGCGGAAACAAGCGTCCACCCCAAAAGGTTCATTGACAGGAAATACATCATAGAGTATGCCGCAACGTTGGGTGAATTGGGAAATATAGCTTCCAGAAGCGGCACACCTAAAAACGAACAGTTTGAAAGGGTGGTGGCAATAGTGGTTATCCTGTAATTGATATCTTCCATTTTCTTTCGGAAAATCAGGTAGAAAAAGCCTATGAATATGAGCTGTACTGCCGTAATAATTCCGAAAAAGATTAAAAGGTTGATACCTAATTCCTTTGTGAAATCGGCTTTATTGAATGAATATATTGTGAGCGCGGGCTGACAAACGAACATTAAAACTTTTGAAAAAGCTGAAATGCTGTCGGGCTTAATTGCTTTGGTTTTAATAAGAATATATCCCGGTATTGCCATTAAAAGCATTATACCTACCATTATAAGAGTTGTTAAAAAGGCTTGCATAATTGATTTATCTCCAAAGCGTTACAATAAAAAAGTTTTATTTTTGAAATGTATTAAGGAAACGTGGTGTTTTATAATCATTGTTTTTTTGTTTTTATATAAATTTGACATTGATATATAATTCTGTTAAAATGAAATCGTCAGATTAATTTCATAATTTTTTCCTGTATGAGTATAGTAACGTGGTAGAACTATACTCATTTAGTCGCATACAAATCTCATACGGGAAATGTAATTGGTCTGACAACTAAGCGATAAACGGTATATTCTGCGGTGCCGTTCTCGTAAGAGAACGGCATTTTTTCTGAAAAACGATAGGTGATAATCTTCACGATTGTCTATGATGCTGACGGTATTCTTTTGGGGTTACCCCTGTAATTTTTTTAAAAATTCTGTTAAAGTTTGCGGGGGTGTTGAACCCGCTTTTCGAGGCGATATTTATTATAGTATCGTTTGTTGTCTTTAAAAGGGAGACGGCTTTATCAATTCTCTTTATGTTTATATAATCCCAGACCGTCATATTGTACGTCGATTTAAACAGTCTTATAAAATGGAATTTTGATATATATGCCGAGGCGGCTATGTCGTCTAAAGATATTTTTTCGCAATAGTTTTCGTTTATAAATGCAATTGCTTTTTGTAAGCCGTTTATATCGTTGTATATGGAAGTGGACGGTTGTTTATAGTCGGCGTAATTATAATATCTGAAAACAGTAATAAGTATAGAGATTATACTGTTTCTAATTTCAGTGTAATAGCAAGACTCTTTTTGCTCACATTCTTTTTTTATGAATAAGAATTTTTGCCTTAACTGTTCCGTGTATGGATTATCTCTTGTCAAAAGGTTGCAAAATTGTGCGGTACGGTTAAGAAATATATTCATAAACATCGTATCTTGCTGCTTGTTCGCGGTGTAAATGAACGCCGGTGCAAACTGAACGTTTAAAATCTGAAGATACTCCTGTCCGTCGCATTCAAATATTTCGGTTATATTATGGTACTCGTTTGTGGAAAATAGAAAAATATCTCCCGTAGAAAATTCAAAATTACCCAAATCAGTATTGTATATTCCTTTGCCGGACAAAATGAGTGAGATTTCAAATTCAGTATGACGGTGCAAAATTTTCGGTCTTTTCTGAACAGGTGCGGTAGAGATATAGATTTTTAAAATAGGATTCCCGTAGTTATCTGTGAAAGTATCTAATATCTGTTTCATATATTCTCCTTAAATTTGCAATATTGTATGCAAAAACGGCAACATT
>CACXHH010000108.1 GCA_902767455.1 uncultured Eubacteriales bacterium | reverse complement strand
TTTCAAAAAAACAATCGCGCCGAACTTTGTCCGTCGCGACCGTTTTTAAAAGGGGGAAAATTAAACGCTTCTTCAAATTGTGTAATTTTCAAAAAAACAATCGCGCCGAACTTTGTCCGTCGCGACCGTTTTTAAAAGGGGGAAAATTACAAAATCTCTTTAATCTTGGCGGCTTTACCCGTACGCCCTCTCAAGTAGTAGAGTTTAGCTCTTCTTACTCTACCTTTCTTGACGATTTCGATCCTGTCGATCTTAGGCGAATGAACGGGGAAAGTTCTTTCTACGCCGATACCAAAGGACAGACGACGAACGGTGAAAGTTTCGCTGATGCCGCCGTGGCGTTTAGCGATAACGATACCTTCAAATGCCTGCAACCTTTCCTTCGTGCCTTCGATAACTTTTACGTATACTTTAACGGTATCACCTACATTGTATGAAGGAACTTGGGCTTTCAGATTTTCTTTGTTGATCTGCTCAATAATACTTTCCATTTGACTTACCTCCGTATTTACTAAGTGTTCATTGTCTGAAACAAGAGGACCACCCGAGCCATTGTTTATTTTATCATAACGTTATTTTTTAAGCAAGCGTTTTGAAGGTATTTTTTTAACCTTTTTAGACAAAACGCCAAATTTTTATCAACCGTTTGCAAAAGACGAGATAATAAACATAATAAGGAATATCACGCATAAAGCGATGAGCACCAAAAGCATAGGCTTTATCATGAGCTTTACGGCCTCGAAGTAAGTTTTCGCCTTCTCCTTGAAGCCCGAACGATAATAGCGGTTGGTATTATCGCTCTTGCCGTCGGAAGAAGTCAACTTTCTGCCGTGTATTCCGCCCACTTCGCTCATATCGGAAAGCGTGGAGCCGTCGTCGTAATAGACGACTTTTTCTTTCTCTTTTTTGTTTTTCTTCTTACCTTTTGACATACGAAATCAATTAACGTTTTTGCTAATGCGAAAACTGAATTGCGGATTTTATTATTTAGAAAAAATTCGGGGTTTTTAGGGGCGAAGGCTTGTATCCCCGTAACCGCGTAGCGGTTAAAAATCGCGCGACCGACAATTCCTGTAAATTGCAAAGCAATTTATGTCGACTATATATCAAAACTCGCTTTGATATGCAAATTTTGATTTTTGTCAAAATTTGCGGTCGACCATTCCGCGTTCCGTATTCCGAATTTGTTAAATCAGTCGTACAAGTGGCACGCGCAGAAATGCCCGGGTTCAAGCTCCTTGTATTCGGGAGCGACGTGTTTGCAAATCTCTTTGCAACGCGGGCAACGGGTGTGGAACTTACAGCCCTTAGGCGGATTTGCGGGAGAAGGAATATCGCCCGTCAAAACTATCTTTTCGGTCTTTTCGTCGGGGTTCGGGTTGGGAACGGCGGAGAAAAGCGCTTCCGTGTAAGGATGCAAGGGGTTGTTGAATATTTCCGCTTTGTTGCCGAATTCGACCATCGAGCCCAGATACATTATACCTATCTTGTCCGATATGTATTTTACGACGGACAAGTCGTGCGATATAAACATATACGTAAGACCGCGTTCCTGTTGGAGCTTCTTCAAAAGGTTGATTATCTGAGCCTGAATAGAAACGTCGAGCGCGGAAACGGGCTCGTCGCAGACGATGAATTTAGGCTTTACGGCGAGCGCTCTCGCGATACAGATACGCTGGCGCTGACCGCCCGAAAATTCGTGCGGGTAGCGTTCGTAATAGTAATCGCGAAGCCCGCAGCTTTCCATAAGCTCGAGAACGTAATCTTTTATCTGTTCTTTCGGGACGATATTGTGTACCTTTACAGGTTCGGCGAGAATATCGCCGACCGTGCTTCTCGGCGGAAGCGAAGAATACGGATCCTGAAATACTATCTGCATCTTCGTTCTCAAACAACGCATTTCCTTTTCTTTAAGCCCGGCTACGTCCTGACCTTCAAAGAAGACCTGACCTGCCGTGGGGTGGTAAAGTTTGAGAACTGTTCTGCCCATCGTCGTCTTGCCGCAACCCGATTCGCCGACTATGCCGAGCGTTTCGCCGGGGTGGATGATGAAGGAAACGTCGTCAACTGCTCTTAAAGACGAAAGCGGCTTCCCGAAAAGCGATTTTTTGAGCGTAAAGAACTTCTTCAAGTGCCTTACTTCGAGTATCGCATTTTCGTCGGGAGGAGCGGCTTTATCTTCTTCAGCCTTTTTTTCGCGGGCTTCTTCTTCGATTTTTGCTTCGACTTCGTCGTCAAAGGAAGAAAAATCACCCGTTTCTATCGCTTTTTTGTTTTCGGCGAGCTTTTTCTCAAACAGCTCGCGTTCAGCCTGTTCGGCAAGCGCCTTTTGCTGCGAGGATGAAACTATTTTATTATCGTTTTCCATTGTTATTCTCCTCTGCGTAAAGGTGGCACGCTACGAAGTGAGTGGGGCTGACTTGTACCATTTCGGGATAATCTCCCGAGCATTTCGCAAGGCATTTGCCGCATCTTTCTTTAAAGTAGCAGTGATCGGGCATATTGATCGGGTTGGGAACGTTGCCGGGAATATTGAAGAGTTTATCTTCGTTAGATTGCATCGTAGGCTTGGATTTCTGAAGCCCCTGCGTGTAAGGATGACAAGGTTTATGGAATATCTCCGAAGCCGTGCCTTTCTCGATTATCCTGCCCGCGTACATGACGACGACGTAATCAGCCATTTCGGCGATAACGCCAAGGTCGTGCGTAATAAGTAAAATAGAGCCGTTAATACGCTTTTTAAGGTCGTTGAAAAGAGATAGTATCTGCGCCTGAATAGTAACGTCGAGAGCGGTGGTAGGCTCGTCGGCGATGATAAGGCGCGGCTCGCCCGCAAGCGCCATAGCGATCATAACTCTTTGGCGCATTCCGCCCGACAGTTCGTGCGGATAAGACTTATATACTCGCTCAGGCATAGCGATACCGACGAGATTGAGCATATTTATCGAGTGTTCCTTCGCCATCGCTTTGGTGGAGCCGGGAACGTGAAGGAGCGTAACTTCGTCAAGCTGTTCGCCTATCGTGAAGATAGGATTGAGCGACGTCATCGGTTCCTGAAATACCATCGACATCTGCCTTCCGCGCAGGCGGTACATCTGTTTTATAGGCATTTTCGCTATATCGAAGATCTTTTCTTCCTTTTCGTAAACGCCTAAACCGTTTGCGTCGCGCTTTTGCTTGGGCTGAGTCATCGGATTGCCGCTTTTGTCGAGCTTGGGCGCGCCGTTTTCGTCGAGAACGGGTTCGTAAATAACGTTTCCGTTTTCGTCAAGTTCGTAAACGGGGATATAGTTCCCGTTTTCATCGCGCTTGAAGTCGTAAGCCTTAAAGCGGATAGAGCCTTCGACTATCTGCCCCGTAGGACCTTGAAGAAGGCGCATTACCGACATCGAAGTTACCGACTTTCCGCAACCCGATTCGCCTACCACGCCGACGGTGGAGTTGAGCGGAATATCGAAGCTCACGCCGTTTACTGCTTTTACTACGCCCTGATCTGTGAAGAAGTACGAGTGAAGGTTTTCGATTTCGAGAATATTATTCGCGTCACGCATTTCGGCGATATATTCGCTTTCGTGCTTTTTGCGGTTTTTCTCCTTTTCGAGCCTGCGCATTTCCATAGCGTTGGCTTTGGCGATAGCTCTTACTTCTTTACCCGAGAGATAGTGTTTATCTACGACCTTTTTGGTCTTGTTTTCCGATTTGTCGTTCATATTATCTCCTCTGTTTGGGGTCAAGCGCGTCGCGCAAGCCGTCGCCGATAAAGTTGAAGCCTAAAACGGCTATGATGATACAGATGCCCGGAGGCCCCCATACGTTAAAGTTGTTCTGCAAAATATCGTTACGCTTTGAAATAACTTCAACCATCGTGCCCCAGGAAGCGTTAGGTATCTTGACGCCGAGATTGAGATATGAAAGCGTGGATTCGTAAAGTATCATACTGCCGAGCGATAACGTCATGGAAACGAGTATCTGCGGCAAAATGTTCGGGATAAGATGTTTGAATATCTTTCTCGGCGTGGAGTAGCCCATAGCTTCCGCCGCGACCATGTATTCCTGTTCTCTCAAAAACAGTATCTGACCGCGGACGAGCCTTGCCATGCCCGGCCAGGAAAAGAGCGACAGCAAGCCCATCAAAAGGTATATGTAATATTCCGAAGGAACGTGGTTACTGTCAAGCACCGTACCTATGATAAGCATAAGCGGGAGCGTGGGAAGACATATAAGCACGTCGCATATACGCATTATGATATTGTCGACTACGCCGCCGTAATAGCCTGCAAGCCCGCCCATAATAATACCGAGCGCGGAAGTCAAGAATACCGCCAAAAAGCTTATCGTAAGCGAAAGCCTGCCGCCGTACATCAAACGCGTGAATATATCCATACCCTGTTCGTCCGTTCCGAGCAAATGCTTGCTCGAAGGCTTTGCAAGCTTGTTTATGTTGTTGTAAGTCACGACGAACTGCGCGTATTTTACGACTTCGGGATTAGCTTCGTCGTACACTTCGTAAACGGTGTAGTCGGCGTTACGCGAATAGTCGGTTTCCGTTTCGTCCCACTTGTTGTAGACGACGGGGCCGAGCCAACAGAAGGCAAACAGCGCAATAAGCATTATAAGCCCGGCGACGGAAAGCTTCGAGCGCAAGAAACGCCTTAAGACCATACGCGTAGGAGAAAGAAGCCTGACGTTTTTATCGAGCGGTTTTTCAGCGTCGGTAACGTTTTCGGTTTCGGCGAAGTTTTCAACGCCTGCGTTGAGCTCTTCGCGTTCGGTGGCGACTTCTAAATCGACCTGCTCTAACTCGGAAGAATTTAACGTGTTTTTATCTTTATTTTCCATGATAATTTCCTCCTTTTAAGCAAGTTTTACGCGCGGGTCGACTATTCCGTACATAAGGTCGGCAAGCAGAACGCCGAGCACGGAAAGGAAGGCAAGGAACATATTATACGTCATTATGACGGGTATATCGCCCTGCGTCATCGCGTTGAGCGCGAATTTACCTATACCTTCGAGGTCGAATACCGTTTCGGTTATCATTGCGCCCGAGAAAAGCGAAGGAATAAGCCCCGCCAGCCCCGTAACGATAGGTATAAGCGTGTTTCTGAACG
>CACXHH010000107.1 GCA_902767455.1 uncultured Eubacteriales bacterium | reverse complement strand
GAATTTTCGCCGTTCTTTTTTGTCTTGTTTGTTCCATGCTTAAAACTCCTTGTTTCAGTTTTTTGTTTCTATCAATAAAAACAGCGCTACCTGTCAGACGGCATAAGGATGCCATTAACGCGTAACGCTGTGTTTTACCTATATTAAGTTTGGGAGTATCCTAAAAACGGGCAGACTTATGCCGTCTGTCTGTCTGTCTGTCTGTCTGTCTGTCTGTCTGTCTGTCTGACTGTCTGTTCAGATTGTCGCAAACTTCATCTGACTTGTCAACTCCTTAAACGTAATAATTATACATCTTATACTATACTACAATTCAATATTTTTAGCAACTTTTTGGAGCGGTTTTCACGACGATTTCGGTCATTTTTCTCTCGATCTTCACTCCAAAAACACACCCCAAATGAAATACGAACAAAAAGGACTTGAAAAAACCGTTTAATTCCCACCTTTATACGCTCTCGCCGCTACTTCCGACGTATTCTACTTTTCCTAACGAACTTGCTGTTTGCCTATATTGTTTTCTGTAAATGTGTCCCCAAGTATTCCTTCCCCTTGTAAGAGAAGAACACCCGTCAAACATATGCGAACCAAGCGAAGCCACTGTGTCGGGAATCGTAAACGTTTCCAAACCCGAGCCGCTGAAAGCGTAGTTTCCGATCGCTTTCACACTGCTTGCGATCTCTACCGTCTTCAGATTCGGAAGATTATAAAAAGCATAATCTCCGATCCAAGTAACCTTATCCAGTACAACAACTTTTGTGATCATACTGTTGAAAGGTTGAATGCACCATTCGGCACGATTTCCGGATCCGTGGTCATCCATCGAAGCGTCAAATCCGGTTTTTGAACCGACGGTCAAAACCCCGTTATTAAGGCGAGCGATACAAGCGCCCGAAATAAAGAATTCGCCCGGAACGTCTGTCACAACGAAAACAGACGGAGCTTGATATGTATATACCTTTCCAAACGGAACTACGATTTCTTCGTTCCATTTGACCGTAATCTTTTCGGTCACTGGCGCCCCGTCGCTTGAAGTGCTTTTGATGGTAACATTCCAATCCACAACCTCTTCGTGGTCTCCCACCTGGATAACGGTACGCATATCATTGAAGATGTGTATGTTATTTTGGTCCGCGCAAAACACGTCGCCGTCCTGAATCGTCGAACGGTCAATATACTGATCGTGATACATTTCCGCGCGCGCCGTCAAAGTAGTCCCCGGTATAATACCGAAAGCCATTGTAAGCGTCATTGCAACCGCGAATACCGCCACGAGCACAACTTTTAACGCCCATTTGTTCTTTGTTTGTTCCATAGCAAAATCTCCTTAATCAAGGTGTTTTTCTTATATAAAAATCAGCGTCACCTGTCAGACGGCATAAGAACGCCGATCCAACGTGTAACGCTGTAGTTTCCCTATGTTAAGTTGCGGAGCCGACGAAAAAAAGCAGATATATGCCGTCTTTCTTTCCGTCTGTCTGTCAGAGATTGTCACACACTTCATCGGACCTGTCAACTCCTAAAATTCCTAAAATAAAAAATTTATACTATTATACTATATTTAATAAAAAATTTCAAGTGTTTTAAGTCTCATCTCCGCGATTTCGGTAATTTTAACAAATAGTCAAAATGGTAGAAGCTGATGATTTTGTTAAAGTTGCCGATATTCTTCGTTTCAAACAAAAAAGGACTTGGAAATCAAATCCAAATCCTTGAATGCCCACCGCTTGAAAGTGCAATTACCATTGAATTTTAGTTTTTCATAAAATCCCTGACGGAACAGCACTTGAGCTGCGTTTTTTCTACTTAATTATCGGTAATGGTATACGTCGGAACGAGTTCGGAAACGAGTTTTTTCATTTCGTCCGTTTCTTCGTACGCCGCGGCGTAAAGTTTATCGAGCATTTCAAACAAGAAGTCTTCGTCGAGCTTTATGGGGTTGGCGATATTGATAAGCCCGTTAGCCGTTCTCTGCAAACCTTCTTCGTCCATGAGCCGCTCTTCGTAAAGCTTTTCGCCCGGGCGAAGCCCCGTGCATTTTATTTCGATATCGACGTTAGGCTCGAAGCCCGAAAGCTTTATAAGGTTATACGCAAGATCGTAAATCTTGACGGGTTCGCCCATATCGAGTACGAATATCTGTCCGTCTTTGGCGTACGCGCCCGCCTGCAAAACGAGCGATACGGCTTCGGGGATAGTCATAAAGTAACGCGTAATCT
>CACXHH010000106.1 GCA_902767455.1 uncultured Eubacteriales bacterium | reverse complement strand
ATATGATAATATCGAATTATGCATAATTCAACTCATAATCAATCAAAAACATTGCAAAATAAATCATACTGCGTCGTCGAAGAAAAGGACGAGCTGAAAAAGATCGTAGACAATCTCGACTTTGAAGATCATCATATCTACCCTTACGATCATTTATGGGTAGACGTTCCGCATCCGAAGCTTTCCTGGGCGCACGTTCACGACAATCTCGAAATAGGGCGTTGCAACAAGGGTTCGGGAACGTTTTTCATTGACTCGAACCTTTACCGTATACAGCCGCGATGTTGTGAAATAACTTACGCAGGGCAGTACCACTCGGCGCAGAGCAACCCCTTCGACTTCAGCGAGTGGAATTATCTGTATATCGACCTTGACTATTACACATCATTTTTCGACGAAAACGTAAAAACCAAGATAAAGGCGCTCGACCACCGCCGTTACGACTTCCCGGGCGTGGTGAATGAAAAAGAACACCCGCAGATAGTGGCTATCGTCGACGCCATTTTCAGCGAGTGCGAAAACGTTTCGCCCGATCGCGACGAAGTGCTTGCAGGGCTTATTTTATCGCTTTTGACGCTTCATTCGAGATTGATGATACCGACGGAAAAAACTTACGATTCGAGCGCGATGATGAAACGCATTTCGCCCGCAATATCGTATATGAACAACCACTACGGCGAAACGGTCACGATAGACAAACTGTGCGAGCTTTGCTTCGTTTCGCCCGCGACTCTTCGCCGGGATTTTATGGCTTGTTCGGGAAAGTCGCCCGCCGAGTATCTGCACAGCGTGCGCGTAAAAAACGCCGCCGCCATGCTCGCCAACACCGATAAAAAGATAATTGATATTTCGGCGGAAGTAGGTTACCCTACAGTTTCGAGCTTCAACAGAAAGTTTTCCGAGCTTTACGGGGTTTCCCCGCGCGAATACAGAAAATCTCACAAATAAAAAATCCGCTCGTCAAAGCGGAAAAACGCCCCTATCAAATCGGAAACGAATAAAAAGCCGCCCTTTTAAGGCGGCAACGAAAAGTATAAATAATTACGAAAAACACCCCGCCCGCGTTCAAAACGAACGCGGGCGGGGTTAGTATCGGATTATTCAACCGTCACTATATTCAGGCTTACGCGTAAAGCGGCAATTCAAATTGATTCTGAAGGTTATAAACAGCGTCGTGCGCCGCCGAATAATAATAGCAACGCATCAGCTTTTTGCTTTCGTTGACCTTAACGATAAACACAGGGTCTTCGCCGAGTCCTTTATCGCATACGGACGCCTGCAAGTTAATAAGCATACTCGTTATCGTATTGCCGTGAACGCCCGTATCGTACCTTACTAACGCGTCATCGCTTGCCACGTGCCCGCAAAATACCATGCAAATGTTTTCGTATTGACTGACGAGCATATCGAAAAGCTCTCTGCCGCTCGTTACGTCAACGTACGATCTCCAATGATATAACGCGGCGCTCGAAGCGCTGTAATCTCTCATTATATCGCCGGAGTTTTCCATATATACGTGCGTATTGATAATAACACGGCGGTCGGCGTAGCGTTCGCATATCTTTCCCGCCCAGCGGATAACGTCCTTTCTCGGACCGACTTCAAGGTTTATAACGCAGTATTTTACGTTGCCTATGTCGTACAGATAATAAGTGTTTTCCATTGCTCCGACTTCGTAAGCGCCGCCGAACCCCGGAAGCTTGGAATGCTTTTCGTAAGGGAAATGTTTATTGTAATACGTAAGATCTCTTGCCATGTGACACGAATCCATATAATCGTGGTTACCCGGCACGAAGCTATACGGCACTATTCCGTCAAGATAGGAAAGCCCTTCGGCGGCATCGGCGTAATACTGTTCTACGGAACCGACGTCCGATAAGTCGCCTACCTGGATAGCGAATTGAAGCTTCAACTCGTCCTTGTTATCGGCAAGATATTTCATCGCGTTCAGATAATCGTCCTTATGATAACGTTCGAGCGTCTGGACGTCGGGGATAACGACGAAACTATAGTCGAAATCGAACTCGCTTTTATCCAACCCGACGTATTTATCGAACGTCGCGAGAAAAGCGTCGTTACCGTTTTTTGTCGTGTCTTTTATTGTCCTTTCGGTCCATCTTTCGCCGAAATACCAGTTTCCGAGAATACGACCGTCGTAATCGTCGGTAACGTTATCGTTTGTCATATCTTCGGCGATCCTTTCTGCCGTTATCGCTCCGTTATACAAAGTAAGCTGACGGATATACCCTTCAAAGGGTTCTTTTACCCTTTCGATCGCCGCAGAAGTTGAATAACTGCTGTCGACGCCTACGGTGAGCGGAACTTCCGCACCGTCAAGGTCTGCCTGAACGCATTTTATCCAATCTTTCAGCTCGCCGTCGACGTAAAGGCTGAAAACGTGAGTTTTCGGATCTCTGACGACGGCAACGTGATGCCATTTGTTGTCGTTTACGCTATGATTTTTGAAAGTATGACAAAATTGCTTGTTGTTCCATTCTATACAAACTCTGCCAATCGCGTCGACCTTCCAGTCAACCGTTCCGTTATATCGCATTTCTTCGTGCGTAAAATTGCCCGCAAGAGTTCCGCCAACGGAGTTTTGCGGCATTTTCAACCATATTTCCATGGAATCGGGAGAGAGCGCGAGTTTTTCGGATAATTGATACTTGAAATTATCCATCGTGGTGTAATACGTTGTCGAAGTTGTTTCTTCCCCGATCTCACGGTCAACGGCGACGGCAACGTCGACCGCGCGCGTCCCGCAAAAAGCGATAACAGCAGCAAAAATAAGCGGAAACAATTTATTTATCGTTTTTTTCATAATTATTCCTCCTCGATTTTCGTGGCGTTGAAATCGTAGTAAGTCGCGACCACGTTGCCCGTAGCGAATATTCCGTAACCTATACCGCGGAAATTTTCGTTCGTGAGATAGTCACCGCTGTAAGAGTATACGAGACAATCGTTGAAATAGCACTCGATCTTATTTCCGAAATCCTTTATCGTAAACTTACAGGATATCGTTTCTCCGCTATTTACGCTGTCGTAATAAGTTTTCCAAGCGCCGTTATCCGCCGTCCAGCCCTTGATCGCCGTGGCGGCGCCGCCGTTTACGTATACGAATCCGTATTTACCCGTCTGTATCTGTATGCCGAGCGCAAGGAAACGCCAACCGACGCCTGAAGTCACGTTATCCGTGTTTCCCGTCATTCTGAAAGCAAAATACACCGATTTTGTCGTTCCTTTTACGAAATCGAAAGTACCCGTATATTCCGTATATTCGCCCTTGTCAAGGTCGTATCGCGTTTCGTCGACTATAGCGATCACCGTACCTTTACACTCATAAAAAGTCTTTTCGTCTTTTTCGTACGCGGTCATATTGACGTGCGTAGGCAATCTCCACGCGGCGTATAAAGTATCGTAGTCGGCGAAGTTTTCGTCCGCAACGTCGGCGTGAGAAGTCAGTTGCTCGTCGTAACACCATCCGACGAAAACTCTGTTTTCAACAGCCGATTCCGGCACGGGAAGCGCGTCGCCCGCTACAAACGTTATCGTAGATTTTTCTTCTCCGTTTACGAGCGTCAGAGTATGGAAATCGTTAAACTCTTTCGCCGTTATAACGAACGAAGTGTCTGTTGAAGCCGTAGAGCGTATTCCGTAACCCTTTCCGTCAAAAGTTTTCAGCAACTCGGCGTCGTCGAGAGTGTATGCAAGTTCTCCGTTGACGTAATACCTGACGCAAGCGCCCATATCTCTGACGGAAAGCGTGACGTTGAGCTCGTCGCCGCTTGTCGCGTTATCGAGAGTCTGTTTCCATAAAGGCGTATTTGCAAGCGGAACGGCGTAAATATTCGTCCATCTGTTTGAGCCGTTCGAGTATCCGCACTGAACTTTTCCGTTGCTCGATGCAGTATTCAGTCCGAACGTAAGATATATGCTGTCGCTGTCGACGACGTTATCCTGATACATATTCATACGGAACGCAAGCGATGCCGCGCCCGCGGTTACTCCGTAAGTTATGGAGAAGGAAATGCTGTATTCCGTATAGTCGTAAACCGTTTCGTCGGCGACGAAAGCGCCGCCTTTACCTTTTCCTACGTACACGTAAGCGTCGCCGTCTTTTTCAAAGTATTTGTTTTGCGGCAATCTGCGTTTTGCGTAGAGAATTTTTTTCGATGAAAACTCGTTGTTTTCAATGTCTACGACTTCGGTAAACGCTTGGTCGTAATACCACGCTTCAAAGACTCTGTTTGCGATCTTCGTCGTCGGAACGGGAAGTTCGTTTCCGTCAACGTACTCGATATGCGCTACGTCTTCTCCGTCGACGAGCGTCAACTCGTATATCATCGCAGCGATCTCGGAAACGGATATCCTGTAAGTAATATCTTTAGCCGAAGAACGTATGCCGTAACCTACCCCGTTGAACGCGCCGAGCGTTTGGGCGTCGTCGAGAGTGAACGCGTGTTCGCCGTTTATATAATACGTTACGAAATTGCCGAAATCTCTTACGCAAAGCGTCACGTCGATAACTTCGCCTTCCTGCGCTCCCGTAAAGTACGCACTCCATTCAGGCGTATCCGTCAGCGGGACGTCTTTTATCGAAACGAATCTGCCCGAGCCGTTTGAATATCCGCATCCTACCCTTCCCGTAGAAGTGTTAAGACCGAAAGTCAAATACATACTTATTCCGTCAACGACGTTATCCTGATACATATTCATTCTGAACGCAAGCGTTGCCGAGCCTGAAGTCACGCCTTTCGTAACGGAATAAGAAAGCGTATATTCTGAATAAACGTATGGCGTTTCTCCCGCCACGAAGGCGCCGTTGGCGCTGCCCGAAGAGATAGTATAGGTGTCGTTTTCTGCGTCGTATACGAAACTGTCGTGTTTCGGCAACCTGTACCCCGCGTAAATAGACGCGCTTTCCGTAAGAACGTCGTTTTCGTTTACGCGAAGAGTCGCTTCTTTATCGTAAAACCAACCGATAAAAATTCTGTTTGCTTTATTTTCAAGTTCGGGAAGAAAAAGCTCTTGATTTCCGCCGACGTAACCGTATGACGCAAGCTTATTTTCACCGTCGTACAAAGTTACGTTTACGTCCGCGTCAACGTAGGCGGCGTATAAGGTCGCGTCACCTTCGATAAGCGGGTTATCGACGTCAACTTCGTTCGTCAACTGTTCGTCGTAAAACCAACCGACAAACGCGGCGTTCTCTTTAAGCGGAAGCCCCGTTTCAAGCCTGCCTACGGCGTACTCGATCTTTTCGGGAACGTTGATTCCGCCGTTTGCTTCGAGCGTTATCGTCCTGAACGAATAATACTTTGCGTTTGAGAATTTCGTTGAAGGAGTCGAAGACCTTATGCCAAAACCAGTACCGACAAAACCGTCAAGTATTCCGCCGTCGGAATACGAGTATATCTTATCGCCGTCTACGTATACGTCGAAACCGTCACCGTAGTCGGTAACGGTAAAAGTCATAGTGACGAGTTCGCCTATGATCGCGGAATTGAATTTTTCGCGCCATGCGGACGGCAGTGAGTCAAGATATATTCTTGATATGAAATTGCTTAAAACACCGTCTTTTACCCTGTATATCTGCATTACGCCCGTTTCGGGGAAAAATCCTGCCGAAAGGTATTCGGTACCGACTTCGGCGTAAGGGTAATCCTGACCGCTCAGCTTCACACGGAATAATGCGTTTACGCCGCCTGCCGCGCCCTTGGGGAAGGTTATATCTACCGAATACGCGCCGAGATTTTTTCCGTTATCAATCAGCATTTTTACGCCGGCGCGATGAGTCGAAACGTAACTTCCGTCGGGTGCGGCGATAAAATTGTCTTTGACGGGGGCGTTGCTCTCGTCGTATACAGCAAAAACGTCTGTATGCCCGATTATTACGAAATCGTTAAGGAGATCGCCACGGGCGTTTGCCCAGTGATGGAACGGACACGCTTCGCCGTTGACGATTATCGACTCGGGCGCTTCCAGTTCTTCGACTTGTACGAGCGTATTCGGTTCGTACGATATACGATCGTACGTATTTGTGTTTCCGAAATAAGTGTAAAGGTATACCGTTTCACGCCATTTTGCATAGAAAGTGACGTTTTTATCGGCAAAAAACTCCATCGGGATACTCTCTCCGTCGAAGGACTTGTTTTCATACCAACCGCAAAATTCGTATCCGTATCTTTTCGGAACGGGAAGGCTAACGCCTTCACCGTAATCGGACAACGTTATTGTATCGTTTTCGTCGTCGGTCACGAGCGTTATCGTATACAGATCGTTTTTTACCCACCCTGCGTAAAGCGTTACTTCTTTTCCATCGGAAATATAGTTTCCGTTTAGCGCTTCGCCCGAAAGGTCTTCGTCTGCAAACCACCCGATAAAGGTATAATTATCTTTTTCAGGTACGGGCAGCTCAAGGTACGCGCCTACGACGGTAACGCTTTCATACGCAGTTTTCCCGTCAGAAACGAAATTAACGGTAAATTCGATCGCCTTCCACTTTGCGTAAAAAGAAACGTCCGACGACGGCGTATACGTCACCCCGCCTTCCAGAGCGTCGGAAGAAAATGTTTCGTCGGTAAACCAACCTTCAAAAGTATATGCGGACCTGTAAGGTTCGGGTAATATGATTTTTTGCGATGAAGACGAAGTGGTCACATCTTCGTATTCCGTTCCGCCGTTACCGTAAAATTTGATCGTATAACCACCGCCGGAAGATTTCGCGCAACCCGCGCTCAAACATACGATAAACGAGCAACAAAGGACAAGAATAGCGGTCAGGGAGATTTTAAGTTTTCTCATATCGTCACCTCTCAATATAAGTATTCGCAGGTCACGTAAAAATCAGAGAAACGCGTATTCGCTTTTCCCGATCTTACGCCGAAACCGGAGCCGTTCAAAGGTTTATGATCTCTTACTCCGAAAACGAATTCGTCGTTGACGTAGCAACATATCTTACTCCCTTGATAGATCGCTTTAAGAGTATATTCGTCGTTTTGATTGAACGAATACGGTACCTGTTTTAAAATAAACCAGTTGCCGTCGTCCGCCTTTCCGAGATACGCCGTTCCTTCAAGGCTTAAAAAGAAGAAATAATAACTTATTCCTTCGCCTTCCCAGAAGAATTCGTCGTTACTGTTCAGACCAAAAACTATACCGCTGTCGGTATCGGTGTCCGTTCTTACCGTACAGCCGATAGTTCCGTGCCGAAAGGCGGCGTTTTTCACGAGAATCAAGCTTTCATTCGCAGAAGCGGTAAATATCGGCGTCCCGTCGTCTTTTTCCGAATAAGAATAACCGCCGTTTGCCGCGTAAAACTCAAACGGCACGGTATAGTCGTATGAGATGCCGTCGTCTGCTTCAGGAACGCCTTTTCCCGTTTCGTCAACGATAATTTCGGGCAACCATTCGGTATAACCTTCACTATCATCGGTTTTTTGAGCCTGAACCGTTACGACAGAGCTTTCCGACGATTGCTTTTTCTCAGGCGCAATCGTGCCGCTCGTCACTCGGGACGAGCCCATTCGACAACCTACCGTTCCGAAAACGAAAACGTTCAAAACGATTAAAAAAAAGATCGTCAGGCTTTTTTTCAATTTCATAAAAAATATCCTCCTTTTTGTTTCATTATAACATAAATAAAAATGCTTGCTTGCAAGGGCATTTTTATGATTGCTTTCAATATATCGTCCGAAGTTTTCGTAAGAAAAGT
>CACXHH010000105.1 GCA_902767455.1 uncultured Eubacteriales bacterium | reverse complement strand
TTTTGGTAAGTTTTTTTCGGTAATTAAATTATACCATAAAAGCAGCGAGCGTTCAATCTCCTTTCGGATTTTGAACGCCCGTTTTTTTCTTTTTAAATATTTTGGGGCAGCCGCTTAACGCGACAGCCCCTTTTTATCATACGTTGAATCTGAACAATACCACGTCACCGTCCTGCATGACGTATTCTTTTCCTTCGGAACGGACTTTGCCTTTTTCCCTTGCGGCGGCAAGGCTTCCGCAATCCAAAAGCACCTGATAGTTTACGACTTCGGCTCTTATAAACCCGCGCTCGAAGTCCGAATGTATCTTACCCGCGGCTTGCGGCGCTTTGGTGCCTATCTTTATGGTCCAGGCGCGCGTTTCCGGTTCACCCGCGGTCAAAAAGCTCATAAGTCCCAAGAGCTTGTACGAAGCTTTGACGAGCCTTTTAAGCCCGCTTTCTTTAAGCCCGAGAGCTTCGAGAAACTCGCCCTGTTCGCTTTCGGGAAGCGAAGAGATCTCTTCTTCCGTTTTGGCGCAGATGACGAGCGTTTCGGCGTGTTCGGTCGCGGCGAACTCTTTGACTTTCAACACGAGCGGCGCGTTCTCGCCGTTTTCGATGTCGGCTTCGGAAATGTTCGCGGCGTATATTACGGGTTTGGAAGTGAGAAGGAAAAGCCCCTTCACGTAGTCCTGTTCGTCCTCGGAAAAATCAAGCGATCTCACGGGTTTTTCGGCGGCAAGACAGTCGTAAATGCGTTGGAGAAGCTCGGCTTCGACCTGATATTTTTTATCGCCCGTCTTGAACATCGATTTAGCTTTGTCAAGGCGTTTTTCTACGGCTTCCATATCCGATAAGATAAGTTCGAGATTGATTATCCCTATATCGCGGACGGGGTCGACGGTATCTTCGACGTGGGTGACGTTATCGTCCTCGAAACAGCGCACGACGTGGACTATCGCGTCCACTTCCCTTATGTGCGATAAGAACTTGTTGCCGAGCCCTTCGCCTTTGGAAGCGCCGCGGACGAGCCCCGCTATATCGACGAATTCTATCGTTGCGGGAACTATTTTCTTGCTGTTGTATAACGCGGCGAGTTTGTCAAGCCGTTCGTCGGGAACGGCTACGATACCGACGTTCGGTTCTATCGTGCAGAAGGGGAAATTTGCAGCCATAGCGCCCGCGTGGGTTATGGCGTTGAAAAGCGTGGATTTGCCGACGTTGGGCAAACCGACTACACCGAGTTTCATTTTCGTAAGCTCCGTAAATTCAAGTTGCGGCAAATAGCGGGGTTCGTCGCATGAAAAATGCTGAAAGCAACTTTTGCGACGAGCGGCAGAAGCTTAAAATAAGCAAGTTGCCGAAAAAGCGTCGCTACGCCGTCGTTACGATAATTATACTACTATTTTTTTGAATTATCAAACTATTTGTTGAAATTTAGAAAGATATGTGATAAAATAAACGGGTAAAAAAAGCTGCGCGCCCGTAAAGACGGGCGTCGATCGGAAAAACATGACTGATTACAAAAAATATATTGCCGAAAAAATCAATATCGAAGGCGTCGGGGCGGACGAAATAGCTTCCTATCTCGAGATACCGCCTACACCCGAAGTAGGCGATTACGCTCTGCCGTGCTTTAAGTTTTCGCGCCTATTGAGAAAACCGCCCGTTGCGATAGCTCAGGCTCTTGCCGCCGATTTCGTCTGCGACGAAGTGGTGTCTTTAGTCGAAGCCGTCAACGGGTATCTCAATTTCAGGCTCAACAGGCTGTCGTTCACGCTTTCCGCAGTCGACGCCGTTTTAGATAAAGGCGAAGCCTACGGGGATTCGGACGAAGGCAACGGAAAGACCGTCTGCATAGATTATTCTTCGATAAATATCGCGAAGCCCTTCCATATCGGGCATCTGTCGACGACAGTCATAGGCGCGGCGCTTTACAGGATATATAACGCGCTCGGCTATAAGGCAGTAGGCATCAACCATCTCGGCGATTACGGCACGCAGTTCGGAAAGCTTATTTACGCCGTCAAGCACTGGAGCGATATAGAAACCGTGCGCGAAAAAGGCTTGAAGGAGCTTACGCGCCTTTACGTTTACTATCACGAACAAGCCGAGCTTCACCCCGAAATGGACGACGAAGCCCGTTCGTACTTCAAAGCCATCGAGAACGGCGATAAGGAGTGCAACGAGATGTTCGAGTTCTTCAAGGAGATAACCTTGAAGGAAACTCAAAAGATCTACGACATGCTCGACGTCACCTTCGATTCGTACGCCGGCGAAAGTTTTTATAACGACAAGATGGCGCCCGTCATCAAGGAGCTTGAAGATAAGGGGCTTCTGACCGAAAGTCAGGGCGCGAAAGTCGTCGACCTTTCCGATTACGACATGCCGCCGTGCATAATTCTCCGTTCGGACGGGGCGAGCTTGTACGCGACGCGCGATCTTGCCGCCGCAATTTACCGCAAAAACACTTACGATTTTTATAAATGCCTGTACGTCGTTGCCTACCAGCAGGACCTTCATTTCAAACAGATATTCAAGGTTTTAGAGCTTATGGGCAAGCCGTGGTATAAGGACATGGTGCACGTGTCTTACGGAATGGTGTCGATGGAAGACGGCGCCATGAGCACCAGAAAAGGCAAAGTCATCTTGCTTGCCGACGTTATAGAAAAGACCATCGAAAAGGCTCTCGACGTTATCAACGCCAAAAATCCCGACCTTGAAAACAAGGAACAGACCGCTCGCGACGTAGGCACGGGCGCCGTGATATTCGGGGCGCTTTCAAACAACAAGATAAAGGATATCGTTTTCAGCTACGATAAAGTTTTAAACTTCGACGGCGAAACGGGCCCCTATTGCCAGTATACCGTGGCGCGCTGTAACAGCGTTTTAAAGAAGGGCGAAGCGGCAGACCTTTCAAAAGCGAAAAAGGTCGAAAGCGTTTCGGCGGAAGAGTTCAACCTTGCCGTGCTTTTGGCGGACTTTCCGAAGACGCTCAAAGAAGCCGCCGAAAAATACGAGCCGTCCTTCGTTACGCGCTACGCCGTAGACGTTGCGAAGGCGTTCAACAAGTTTTACTTCGAGCATAAGATAGTGACCGACGACGCAAGCGTCACGGCGTTCAGGCTAAAACTTACCGCCGCCGCGAAGATATGTATTAAAAAATCGCTTGCGCTTCTTGGTATAAAGTCCCCCGAGAAAATGTAGCGAAAGTCTGCGTATAAGTCGATTAACGCTTATTTTAAATAAAATAATCAAAAGAAACGAAAAAAAGGAGAACAAAAAAATGAAAAAGTTTTTCAAAGAATTCGGGCAATTCATTAAGCGCGGCAACGTGCTTGATATGGCTGTCGGTATTATAATCGGCAGCGCGTTCACGGCTATCGTTACGGCGCTTACCGGCAAAGTCTTACAGCCGCTCATCAACTGGGTGCTTTCCATGCTCGGCGGTAAAGACGCGCTTGCGTCCGCCGTCACCGTTTTAAGCCCCGCTTACGACGCCGAAGGCGTGCTCGACCTTTCCGCATCCATCTATATCGACTGGGGCGCGTTCATCACCGCCATAATCAACTTTATACTTATCGCGCTCGTGCTGTTCTTTATTATAAGAACTATCAACCGCATTTCGGAAGCGAATAAGAAAATAAAGACCGACGCGGAAAAAGGTAAACTTACCAAAGAAGATAAAAAGGAACTCAAAGCGAACGGTGTAGATTATAAGGATAAAACGGCTGTAAGCGCTTATTACGCGGACAAAAAGGTGAAGGAAGAAGCGGCGGCGGAAGCGGCTAAAAAGGAAGCCGAAGAAAAAGCCAAAGCGGAACGCCTTGCTAATCCCACCACCGAAGATTTGTTAAAGGACATAAAAGCCCTTTTGGAAAAACAGGCGAAATAAGTTTTAATACAATAAAATAAAGCGGAAACGCGTTTGCGTTTCCGCTTTTCCTTTACGGTTTTTACGAATCGTAAAAACTTTGTCCGTTGTCCGTTATAAGTCGGTTTGTATGCGGGTATTCAAAGATCTTTGGGTTTTCGGCGTTTGCCGTAAGATAGGCGACGAATTCCGCAGCATACTTTTTTGCCTTTTTCAGGTCGTGCATAGTATAATTCCCGCAACTTACGGGCGTTGCCCCAGGGACTTCTTTCGCGTCGTTCACCGATTTAAAGGCGTTTAATACGAGATCGTATATTTCGCGCGGCGAACGGTCTTTTTTAAGAATAAGGTAAAATCCGGTAAGACAGCCCATAGGACCCCAGTAAACTATTTCGTCTTTCCAGACGGGGTCGTTACGGAGCGTTGTGGCTACGATATGTTCCAAAGAGTGCATTGCCGCTACGTCTATAACCGGCTCTTTATTCGGTCTTTTAAGGCGTATATCGTAAGTGGTA
>CACXHH010000104.1 GCA_902767455.1 uncultured Eubacteriales bacterium | reverse complement strand
GCAAAAGCGGGCTCAGCGATATCGTTGAAGAGATACGAAACTCGATCCTTAAAAACTTTTCGGATGTCAATTACAGGATAGACGCGTTTTTAAAGACTTTGCCTTTCTCTTACGATTATTTAAGAAAACTCTTCAAAAAGGAAACGGGCTTCACCCCGCACGAATATCTTATGCGTACTCGTATGAACGCAGCCAAAATGCTTATGTCGGGCGCGAGCCGCTGGGATTATTCTATAAACGAAATGAGCGAAATGTGCGGATTTTCAGAACCGCTTTACTTTTCGAGAATATTCAAAAAACGTTTTGGCGTCAGCCCCGGCAAGTACCTTCGTCAAACGGGCGGCGAAGAGTAAAAGCTCGCCTATAACTTCGTTAAACGCATTTTTTACTATTGAAAATCATTATATAAGGACGATAAAATGAAAAAATTTCTTGATGAAGACTTTCTTCTTCAAAACCGCACGGCGGTAAAACTGTATCACGAATACGCGGAGAATATGCCTATATTCGATTATTGTTGTCATATTCCGCCCAAGGATATCTGCGAAGACAGAAAGTTTGAGTCTATCACCGAGCTTTGGCTGGGCGACGGAGCTTTCGGCGACTGCGATAAGTGGCACGCAATGCGTCAATGCGGCGTTGAAGAAGATTACGTCACGGGCTTAAAAAGCAACGAAGAAAAATTTATGAAGTACGCCGAAGTCGTTCCGTACACGATAGGCAATCCGCTCTATATAAGAACGCATCTCGAACTTAAAAAGTATTTCGGCATAAACGACTTGCTTTCTCCCAAGACCGCGAAAAGCGTTTACGAACGCGCAAACGAAAAGCTTAAAAAGTTTTCGGCTCGCAGGTTTATCGAGATGAGCGGCGTGCGCACGCTTTGCACTCCTTGCGATCCCGTTGAAACGCTCGAGTGGCATATAAAAATGCGCAACGACGACACGATGAAGTTCTCCGTTCTTCCGACGTTCAGCCCCGATAAGTGCCTTGAAATAGGCAGCGGCGAAGATTTCCGCTCGTGGGTGAAACAGCTCGAAACATCCGTCGCCGGCAAGATAGAAAAACTTGCGGACTTTGAAAACGCTCTCGAACAGCGCGTTAAATTCTTCGATTCGATAGGCTGCGTTTCAGCCGATCACGAACTCGCCGTCGTCGAATACGAGAACGCCGAAAGAAGCGAGATCGAAAAGATATTCGTCAAGGTCATGAAGAAAAAGAAGCTCGTAAAAGGCGACGTCGTCAAGTACAAAGGCTATATCTTACGCTATCTTGCAAGGCTTTACAATAAATACGGCTGGACTCAGCAGTTCCATATCGGGGCGCTGCGCACGAGCTTTAAGTCGACGGTAAAAAACGCCGACGCGGGCATCGCTCCCATCGAGGACGAAACATTCGTTTCAAAACTCGTAACGCTTTTACACGAGCTTGACGAGAGCAATGAACTACCCAAAACGATACTTTACTGTCTTAACCCGCGCGACAACGAAGTCGTAGCGTCGATGATAAACTGCTTCCGTCACGAAGACGTTGCGGGAAAGGTTCAGTTTTGCGGCGGCAAGTGGTTCAACGACCACCCTTACGGTATCGGATCGCACGTGACGGCGCTTTCTTCCGTAGCGCTTATAAGTAAGTTTATCGGAGCTACGACCAACTCGGGAAGCCTTACCGCGTTCACTAAACACGACTTTTTCAGAAGAATAATCTGCAACCGTCTCGGCGAGCTTATCGAAAACGGCGAGTACCCTTCTGATCTCGAATTCGTCGGAATGATAGTTCAGGATATTTGCTACAACAACGCGGTCGATTATTTCAAAAAGGACTAAACGAAAAGCAATATAAATCGTAAAAAAAGCGGCGAATTTTCGCCGCTTTTAGCTTGTGTTTTATTAAATGTCCTTGTTGAGAACTCTGAACAGAAATTCCTTCGTTCTCGGGTTGGTGGGGGAGTTGAAGATGACTTCGGGAACGTCGTCTTCGGCAACTACGCCGCCGTCCATAAAAATAACTCTCGAAGAAACGTCTTTCGCAAACTGCATTTCGTGCGTTACGACGAGCATCGTAAGCCCGCTTTCGGCAAGGTCTTTCATAACGAGAAGAACTTCGCCGACCATTTCGGGATCGAGCGCCGAAGTAGGCTCGTCAAAGAGAATAACTTCGCAGTCCATAGCAAGGCTTCTCGCTATCGCGACTCTTTGCTTCTGCCCGCCCGAAAGCTGTTTGGGCTTGGCGTTGACGTAGGCGCTCATTCCTACCTTGTCAAGATATTTTAAGGCGTTTTCGGTAGCTTCTTCCTTGGAACGCTTTAAAACGGTCTGCTGGGCGATCATGCAGTTTTTAAGGACAGACATGTTATTGAACAGGTTGAACTGTTGAAACACCATTCCGACCTTCGTGCGGTACGAGCGAACGTCGAATTTCGCGTCGAGTATGCTGTTGCCGCGGTATAATATCTCGCCGTCGGTAGGCTGTTCGAGAAGATTCAGACACCTTAAAAACGTGCTTTTTCCCGAGCCCGAAGCGCCGATGATGGAAACGACTTCGCCTTTGGTAACGGTAAGATCTATGCCTTTTAAAACTTCGTTTGCGCCGAAGTTTTTAACGAGTTTTTTTATCTCGAAAATCGTTTCAGCCACGGTGCGTCTCCTTTACGACCTTTATTTCGGCGTTCGGATCGGTACCCGAGCCCATGATCGTGTAAGTGTTTTTGCCTTCGAGAAGCTTCTCGAAAAGTCTTAACAGCCTTGAAATAGAGAAGGTCATTATGAAGTAAAGAACGGAAATTATAGCGTAGGTGGCGAATATCTCGTACGTCATTTTGGAAAGAACGGTCGCCTGATAAAACAGCTCGCTCACGCCTATAACGTTCAAAACGGACGTATCTTTGATATTGATGATAAATTCGTTCGAGATAGACGGCAAAATGTTTCTGAGAGCTTGCGGGATTATTACGTGCACCATAGTCTGGAAATGGCTCATGCCGATAGACGAAGCGCCTTCGAACTGACCTTTGTCTATCGAAATTATGCCGCCGCGGACTATTTCAGCCATATACGCGCCCGTGTTTATGGAAACGATGAATATCGCCGAAGGGATAAGCGGAAGCGTCTGCCCGTTACTCGCGAAAGCGTAGCCCCAGTAAATGACCATTGCCTGAACCATCATCGGCGTTCCGCGGAATACTTCGATATAGATATTGAGTATTATATCGAGTATCTTCATCAAAACGCGCACGAAGGCTTTTTTGCTTTTGGGTATCGTCCTGATTATTCCGATGATAAGACCTATCAAAAGACCTATCACCGTTGATATAAGGGCGATAAGAAGCGTATATCCTACGCCTATAAAGAGTTGACCGGCTCCGAGTTTCAACACTTTGCCGATAGAATCAAAAAAACTCATATTTTCTCCGACGGTCGAAGTTTTACGACCGTATTACTGTGTAAACTTGAATTATAGTAAAAATTAAACTCCGAGCCGGGCGGCAAGGCTTATTGCCGTATTCATCATTTCCTGTCTTTGGGCGGCGGTGAGTTTTGATAGAGCCGCGTTTACTTTGGAAAGAAGTTCGGAATTCTTTTTAAGACCTACTGCGAGCGTTACGTTTGACATATCGGTCACGGTAAAGCCGGTGTCGTTGTTGGCAAGGTGGATATAAGTGAAGGAAGAGTTGGCTTTGCAGTCGGCGATGGCGCCCGGTTCTTCGGCGATATAGCCGTCGATGGAGCCGGAGTTCAACGCAACTATCATGGTCGGGAAGTCTTCCATAGCCGTAACGTGCGTGACGGACGGGATCTGCTCGACTACTTTGTCGTGGAAGGTGCCGCTCTGAGCTACTATTTTAGCGCCCGTAAGACCTTCTAAATTCGTGGCGGAAGCAAAAGCGCCGTCCTTTTTGACGACTACTACGAGATTGGATTCATAATAAGGTTCGGAAAAGTCGATTTTTTGTTTTCTGTCTGCCGTGGGGGACATACCTGCGATGATGAAGTCAAGCGCGCCCGACTGAACGGCAGGAACGAGGCTTTTCCATTCGTAAGCGTAGATTTCAAGTTTCATATCGAGTTCGTCGGCTATTTTCTGCGCGACCATAACGTCGAAACCGTAAGCGTACTGACCGGTTTTGCCTTTGATCGCTACGGCGTTGTTGGCGTTCGTAAACTGAGTCCAGTTATAAGGCTGATAGCCGCATTCCATACCTACTTTGATCACGGGGCGTTCGTCTGCCGAGTCGTTATTGTTTCCGCAAGCTGCGAGCGAGAAGAGCGAAAGCGTGAGCATTGCTGCCATCAAAAGGGTGAAAAGTTTTTTCATTTGAGTTACCTCCGATTATTTTTTTATCAAATATCTTTGGAATAACTATCAAAAAATCCGCAATATGTGCAAGAGCGTTGCAATATTGCGGAAATAATATCCATTTATATTACGATAGCGCTCCGCCAAAAAGGCGACAGTCAAAGAGATATTATCGCTTTGCCCAACCGAAGAATCCTTGAATAAATCTTCGATTTCGGCGGAACACCCTTTCGTCGGCACCGTTCAAGCGATTTTATGCCCGATTACTGATGAGTTCCGCGCCTCTATCCAAAGTATTCAATTATTACGCCGTTATCTTACACCAAACTGCGCCGTAATGCAAGCGATTTGATATAATTTTTCAAAGAAAGTTAATTTTTTTCGTTTTTGACGGCTTCGAGCGCCCTTCTTACGCCTTTCGGCGCGTTTAAAAGACGGAAGTATTCGTCGCGATCAGCCATCTTCAATTCAAAATAACAATACGCGAGTTTCCTTCTCGTTATAGAGTAAGCGTTGCCGCGCTCGTCTTTGTAAATAAGGGGCGAATTTGCCTTGCAGTCGGTGCAGGAAGAGTTTACGCTTACCTTGTACGGACAATGAGTAAAGGTCATAAGCGCGCTGTTTTTGAGCGAAAAGACGAACTTTTCGGGCGTTTTCAGCTCTATGCCCGAAAAAACGTCGTAAACCCCAAGGTCGACGAGCGCTCCGCCGCTTACTTTATTGTAAACGTTCATGCCCGTTCCCGCGATCACATTTCTGTTGCCGACGAACGAAAGCCCGTAATAGTTGTTCGCGGCGACTCCGACTTTCCCGCCGCAGAGCTCGTCTAAATACGAAAGAAGAGCGTTCACGACTTTTACGTCGGCGTTCGTAGCTATAATAGGAAGATCGAGATAAAACTCGTCGGGTTTAACGCTGAAATCTATTTTCGGCAAAAGGTTATAGTCTCTCGGCGAATAAATGAAAGCTTTGCCTTTTTTTACGGCGTAGTCGGATATTTCGTCGGAAATAAAGTATTCGTCGCTCGGGAGAACGGAAAGCTTATCAATATAATACGAGCGGGCGCGGGATATATCGTCGGCGGTCGGGTGAAGCTCGGCTCGCTTCGGCTCGTTTGAAAGTATTACGGCGGTTTTTAGCTTTTCGACGGCAGTTCTTCTCAACTCGTTGAAGGTTGATTTGGGTATGAAAACGCCGTCCGTTTCAAGCTCGGCGCCTTGAAGATACAGCGGCGTAACCCCGAATTTCATCTGCTTTTTGAGTTGTTCGGCGTCCATAGGAGCCGAGAGCGCTTTTTCGCACGGCGCGCCCTTTTCCGTCACCGAAATATCGCCGCAAGATAAGGTAAGGCTTGCCGCTTTCCCCGCGAAAAGACTTGCGCGGCACGTTACGGGCAGAAGCTTTTTTCCTTCGAGTATTCTCTTTTCGAGCAAGACGTCGAGAGTTCTGAAAACTTCCGCGCCTGCGGTTATACCTTCCCTTGCCGTGACAAACGAAAAACCGTTCTTTTCGGGAGCGGGCGAACTCATGCCGAGAGTGACTTCCCTATCTCCGACTATTCTTAAACCGTCGCCGTCTGAAACCGCCGTTTGAGAAGAAACGGTAACGCGGTAAAGGTTTTTGAAGGGGCGGACGGACAGTACCGTTCCTATCTTTACGCCCGTATTGTTGTTGTGTCCGACGTCGATTATATCGTCGTTATCGTAAAGATAAGCCTTTTCGTCGTACTTTCCGCGCGAAAAAGTCGCCGAAAGGTCTTTTGCGGCGCGCTCGATCTCGCTCTTTGCCGCGCCGTCTAAGGCGAGCCTGTAAGTTTTTACCGCGGCGGCGACGTACGCGGGACGCTTCATTCTTCCTTCAATCTTGAACGAGCAGACTCCCGCTTTCAAAAGCTCGTCTATCTCGCCCGAAAGATTAAGATCGGCGGGCGAGAGAAGATACCCCTGCTTTTTTCCGCACGAATATCTGAGCCTGCAAAGTTGGTGGCACCTGCCGCGGTTTCCGCTGTTTCCGTCCTTTAAAGAGGATAAGTAGCAGTTGCCCGAAAACGCAACGCAGAGAGCTCCCTGAACGAAAAATTCTATCTCCAAAGAAGTAGCTTCTCTTATGCGTTTTATATCGTCGAGTTTGCTCTCTCTTGACAAGATAACGCGCTTATAGCCGCACTTTTCCAAAAAACGGGCGCCTTCGGCGTTATGTATCCCCATCTGCGTTGAAGCGTGTAAAACGGCGTCGGGATAGAGCATTTTTATAAGCGCACCCATGCCGAAATCCTGAACTATAAAGGCGTCGGCTTTGGCGTTGTAGAGTACGTCGACCGTCTTTAAAAACGAGTCGATCTCACCGTCCGCGATCAGCGTGTTGAGCGTGATATATGTCTTAACGCCAAGAAGGTGAGCGTAGGCTATCGTCTGCGCAACGTTTTCGAGCGAAAAGTTTTCGCACTTTGCGCGGGCGTTGAAATCGTTCACGCCGAAATACACGGCGTCGGCGCCTGCGTCGATTGCCGCGTAAAACGAGTCGATATTGCCTGCGGGGGCGAGTATCTCGGCTTTAAAAGAAGTTGTTCCGTTGCTATTTTTCATCGCCACTATTTTATAATATTTCGCGGCGTATTTCAAGCTATTTCGACTACTTTTTGAAACAAGACGAAAAATGCCGATAATTAACCTTAAAAAACGTGTTTGAAAGCCGATTGAAATGAATTTACTTTTTAAAGATTTACGAAAAATAATTGACAAAAATCTATAATGGTGTTAGCATAAGAGTAACATATTTTATCGATAGTTTCCTTAAAAAAAGGCGTAAAAACTATTTATAATTTATGGAAAATATTCGAGTAAAAGCTTTTTTAAGGCGCCTTGCGTTTTGACAGGCAAGAGATGCTATTGAAAAGGTATATTACACCGCGGGTTAAGGCAAAGACCGCATGCCGTATTGTCAAGGGCTTAAACCGCTTTATTGCCACTCAAAAAAAATGTTGATGGGGTATGATACCCTTATTTAAAAAGTCAGAAGGTGAAATATGGCAAAATATCTTACTGAAACTTCACACACGTTTAACGAATATCTGCTGATTCCCGGGTATTCTTCGAGCGCGTGCGTTCCGGCGAACGTTTCGCTCAAAACACCGATAACCAAATTCAAAAAAGGGCAGACGCCTTCTATCACCATGAATATTCCGCTCGTTTCGGCGATAATGCAGTCGGTTTCGGGCGACAGGCTCGCCGTGGCTTTGGCGAAGGAAGGCGGTATATCCTTCATTTTCGGCTCGCAACCGATAGAAGCCCAGGCGGCGATGGTGGCGAAGGTGAAATCGTTCAAGGCAGGTTTCGTGGTGAGCGATTCCAACATCAAACCGACGGACACTCTCGAAAAAGTTCTCGCGCTTAAAGAAAAGACGGGGCATTCTACCGTTGCCGTCACTCAAGACGGAACGCCGAACGGAAAGCTCGTCGGTATAGTTACGGGGCGCGATTACAGGGTCAGCCGTATGCCGCTCGATCTTCCCGTCAGCGAGTTTATGACTCCGTTTGACAAACTCGTTTACGCAAAAGTCGGCATTACGCTCAAAGAAGCCAACGACGTTATTTGGGAACATAAACTCAATTCTCTGCCCATAATCGACGACGCGGGCAGGCTCGACAGCTTCGTTTTCAGAAAGGACTACGAGTCGCATAAAGAAAACCCGAACGAACTTCTCGACGACGACAAACGCTTTATCGTCGGCGCGGGTATCAATACGCGTGACTACGCCGAGAGAGTTCCCGCGCTCGTCAACGCAGGCGCGGACGTGCTGTGCATAGATTCGTCGGAAGGGTTTTCCGAGTGGCAGGCGATAACGATAAAGTGGATACGCGACCATTACGGCGATAAAGTAAAAGTAGGCGCGGGCAACGTCGTCGACGGCGACGGGTTCAGGTTTCTTGCCGAGCAGGGCGCCGACTTCGTGAAAGTCGGTATAGGCGGCGGCTCAATCTGTATAACTCGCGAAACTAAGGGTATAGGTCGCGGGCAGGCTACCGCGCTTATCGACGTTTGCGCCGCAAGAGATAAATATTACGAAGAAACGGGCGTATACGTTCCCGTGTGTTCTGACGGCGGTATCGTTCACGACTATCACATGACGCTCGCCTTAGCTATGGGCGCCGACTTCATCATGCTCGGCAGATACTTTGCCCGCTTTGAAGAAAGCCCGACGGAAAAACTCGTGGTAAACGGAAGCGTCGTAAAAGAATACTGGGGCGAAGGCTCCAACAGGGCGAGAAACTGGCAGCGTTACGATCTCGGCGGGGATAAGAAATTGTCCTTTGAAGAAGGCGTCGATTCTTACGTTCCATACGCGGGCTATCTTAAAGACAACGTACAGACTTCGCTTGCGAAAGTCAAGTCGACGATGTGCAACTGCGGCGCGCTCGACCTTGCCGAGTTCAGAAAAAAGGCGACTCTCACTCTCGTTTCGGGAACGAGCATCGTCGAAGGCGGCGCGCACGACGTTACGCTCAAAGACGCAACGAAGGCAAAACGCTCTTAACGTGCCGCTTTAAAAGGCAAAAGCCCTTACATAAGTCGATTATCGGCGTTTTTTGCCGAAAAACATAAAGCAATTTACGGGAGTTAAAAATGAAAATCGAAAAAGACTTTTTAAAAGATTACGATTACAAAGTATCGGCGTCGGGAAGAATAAATCTTATCGGCGAACACGTCGACTATTGCGGCGGAAAGGTTTTCCCCGCAGCGATCTCGCTTAAAAACGACGTCTACGTCAAAGCAAACGGCACAGATAAGATCAATATTAAGTTTTCGTCGCTTCCCGACGAAGTTACGCTCGACGTAAATAAACTCGGCGAGTACAAACATTTAAAGTATGCAAAATATCAGGCGGGCTCGGCGTATTTCTGGCAACAGGCGGGACATAAGGTGATAGGCGCCGATATGTATTACGACTGCAACGTGCCTTTCGGAAGCGGGCTTTCGTCGTCAGCGGCGATAGAAGTTTCCACGATAGCCGCTCTTGCGACTATTGCCGGCGAAGAGTTCGACAAGGTTGAAGTCGCTCTCACGGCGCAGAAAGCCGAAAGAGAATACTGCGGCGTAAACTGCGGTATCATGGACCAGTACGCTTCCGCTTGCGGCAAAGACGAAATGGCTATGCTTCTCGACTGCAAAACTCTCGAATGCCGCTACGTAAACGCCCGTTTCGGCGATTATTCGATCGTCATAATCAACTGCAACCGTCCGCATAGTCTTGTTGAAAGTAAGTACAACGAACGCCGCGCTGAAACTGAATACGCTCTCGAATATTTCAAACGTTATAAGGATATAGCCTGTCTTGCCGATCTCACCGTCGAAGATTTCAACGCGTACGCGGCAAACCTTTCCGAGCCGTACTATTCGCGCGCGAAACACGTTATCTGCGAATGCGACAGAGTTCAGAGATCCGTCGAAGCGCTCGAAAAGGGCGAAATGAGAAAGTTCGGCGAACTTTTGAACGCATCGCACGACTCGCTTAAAAACCTGTATCTCGTATCCTGCGACGAGATGGATACGTTGGTAAGCCTTTGCACGGCTCAAAAATCGTGCCTTGGCGCGCGTATGATAGGCGCGGGCTTCGGCGGGTGCGCGATAGCGCTCGTAAAAACCGAAGAAGTCGAAAACTTCAAAAACGCCGTCGCTCCCGAATACGAAAAGAGAATAGGTTACGCCGCAAGTTTCTATCCTTGCCGCATAGTAGACGGCATCACTGCCGAAAAGCTTTAATATCTCAAAAACCTGCCTATAAGTCGATTAACGGATATTTTTGATATACACCGCGCTCTTTTGAGCGCGGCCTTTTCGTGTTTTTTCGTTCGCGAAAAGCTAAAATCGTCAAACCCGTTGACAATCTTTAAATATTGTGATAACATATTTATAAAATTTATTTATTACGGAGTTTTATATGAAGATTTCAACAGAAATAGCTTCCGCCGCGAGAAAGATAGGCGAAGAAAAAGCGATAGAGCTTTATGCGAAAGCGGGCTTTGACGCATGGGATTTCAGTATGTTCGATATGGTGGAGATAGACTGGAAAAATGCCGAAGCGCTTCCTTCGAGCCACCCTTTAGGCGGCGACGATTACGCGGCTTTTGCACGAAGGCTCAAAAGCGTGGGGCTCGATAACGGAATAATCTGCAACCAGTCGCACGCGCCTTTCCCTTCAAAATTCAAAAATATGGAAAAATACCTTTTCCGCGCGCTCGAATGCACTTCTATCGCAGGCGGAAAGATTTGTATTATTCACCCCGATAACAACCTTACGGCTGAACAAAACGCCGAGATGTACGAAAAACTTCTTCCGTTCGCGAAAGATTGCGGCGTGAAGATCGCCGTTGAAAATATGTGGAACTGGAATCACGACGAGGACCACGCCTGCGCCGCCGCCTGCTCTCACCACTACGACTTTTTAAAACACCTTAAAGCGCTTGACGACGAATATCTCGTCGCCTGTCTTGATATAGGGCACGCCGAAATGCGCGGGCTCGATACGAGCGCCGTCGAAATGATAAAAACGCTCGGCAAAAAGCTTCAGGCGCTCCATATCCACGACAACGACAAGTGGCACGATCAGCACCTTATTCCGTTTTCGTCGAAGATAGAGTTTGCGCCCATAGTCGAAGCGCTCAAAGAGATAGGGTATTCGGGCTACTTCACGCTCGAAGCCGACAGCCATCTTTCTTCCTTTGACAACGAAAATATTTACGAGGGAATAAAGGAGCTTTACGCTGTGGCGAGAAAGCTCGCGGACGCGTTCGAGTCGTAAAATCCCAAGGAGATACTAATGAAAAAGGTGATAGCGCTATTATGCGCCGTCTGCGCTTTTGCGCTTGCGTCCGCGTTTACGGCGGCGTGCGATCTTGCCGAGCAAACGGCCTCGGCGCCGATTACGTCCGTATCGGAAACTTCCGATAAAGACGTCGGCTCGTCCGAAGGCGATACGGGCGCGCACGTTTATGCGAACGAGTGGCTAAGCGACGAGTCGTATCACTGGCGCGTGTGCGTTAATCCGAATCACGACGATATTACCGATAAAGCCGTTCACTCGTGGAACGGCGGCGAGATAACTTCTCCGGCTACGGAAGAGAGCTTCGGCGTTATAACTTACGCTTGCACCGTTTGCGGCGCGACGAAAACGGAGATCATCCCGATCGTCACGCACTCTTTCGGCGAACTATGGCAAACGAACGAGCAAAACCACTGGAAGGTTTGTAACGAAGACGGGCACGACGATATCGGCTTTCTTGCCACGCACGATTTCGTCGTCGAAACGGTTGCCGCAACTGAAAGCGCCGACGGAGCCGTGACTTACTCCTGCAAGACTTGCGGCTATAAAAAGGTAGAAGTTATCTTAAAGCACGTTGCCGCCGACGAGTTTTCCTTCAACGAAGCAGAACACTGGTACGCCTGCGTTACCGAAGGTCACGACGACAGGCTTCGCGTTGCCGCGCACGAATGGAACGACGGCAAAGTGACCGTCGAGCCGACTTTTGAAAGGGAAGGCGAAATGACTTTCTCTTGTACCGCGTGCGGCGCGACCAAGACCGAACGAATAGAAAAACTCACCGCACAGACTCACGATTACGACGAAAACTATTCGTTCGATAAAACCGAGCACTGGCGCGCGTGCCGTATCGAAGGGCATACCGACCGTACCGACGTAGACGATCACACTTTCGACTGCGGAACCGTCACGACCGAAGCTACCGCCGACCACGACGGAGTGATGACTTACGCTTGCGAAGTATGCGGGTATACTTACACGGAAACTTTCCCTTACGACGAAGACGTCGTGAACGAAGCTTTTGATTTAAGGTTTGACGAAACGGATGCCGCCGAAACGATTTCCGGATTGACGAAGTTGAGAAACGGCGTTTATCTCGGCGCCAACTCTTCGATAGTTGAAACAAGCGCCGTTTGCGGGAAGGAAAGATTTTCTTACGCCGTCAAACTCGGCTCCAAGACCTTGGCTTCGCAAAGATACGTAAAGATAACTCTTGCGAGATCGATGAAAGTCACCGTGTATTATTCGAGCGTGCTTTCGAGCAAGGTGAGAACGCTCGGGATATTTAAGACGATTAAGGCGTTCGACGAATATACAGATACGGAAACGGTCGTCAAAAAGAATACGAACGCCGAAGGCGGAGTTACCGTCCTTACCGTAAAGCTCAACGCGGGCGAATACTATCTCGGCGTAAGCGACGGGATATATATTTACGGGCTTGATTTTGCCGATCCGACATAATAGCCGAAACGTTTATCGATAAAACTTACCGCCGCCGACGTTGCGCTGTCGGCGGCTTTTGTATGCTACACTTATCTTCGTAGTCGTCGTTTTCGTATACGGAGCGGCGAAAAAAGCGGGAAAAATTTCGTAAAAATTCGGGTTTAGTTAAATTCACGTATTGATTTTTGAGAAAAGTTATTGTATAATGTGTAATATCTATCGCTTGAATACGGAGGGAAAACGCCGTGTATTTTACTTACGAACAGCCGCGTTTCGACGTGAAAGACGAAAACGAGATACGTCGCGTAATTAAAGAAGCTTACGAAAACGGTTGCGAAGCCGCCAAACAAGGCAAGGTCGCAAACTATATCCCCGAACTTGCGAAAGCAAATCCGAACGACTTCGGTTTATGCGTTCGCAGTATGGACGGAAAAGAACTGTCTTTCGGTCAGGTCGATAAGCGGTTTTCGGTGCAGAGTATAAGCAAGGTCGTAAACCTTGCGGCGGCGCTTAAATTTCTCGGATTCAGAGAAACTTTTTCGCACGTGCAGTTGGAGCCTTCGGGCGACGCGTTCAATTCCATTTTAAAGCTGGACACGGTAAGCGATCTGCCGTTCAATCCGATGATAAACGCCGGCGCGATACAGGTTATGGGCTTGCTTACAAACGTTATGGATTTTGAAGACCTGCTCGATTTTGCCCGCAAGTTCATGATGGACGACGATATCGTTTTAAACGAAAGTGTCTACCGCTCGGAACGCGACACGGGCGACAGAAACAGGGCGATAGTCTATCTTTTGAAGAGTAAAGGCGTGCTCTCGGGCGATCCCGACAAGACGCTCGATACGTATTTTAAGATGTGTTCGCTTAACGTAAACGCCAAGTCGCTTGCAAATCTCGGGCTCGTGCTCGCAAACAAAGGTCAGAACCCGTTTACGGGCAAACACCTTATCCACCCGGGGTACGTCTGCACGATAAAGAGCCTGATGTTTACTTGCGGGCTGTACGACGAATCGGGCGAATACGGCGTTCTCGTCGGTATTCCGTCAAAGAGCGGCGTGGGCGGCGGAATAGTCGCAAGCGTTTCCGAGCGTTGGGGCATAGGAACTTACGGCCCCGCACTCAACAAAAAGGGCAACAGCGTCGGCGGAATAGCGGCGCTCGAACACATGTCGCACTTGTTGCGGCTCAACGTCTTTGCGTAAAACGCTTGCCGCCGCAGTACGGTCAGGAACAAGCGTATAATTCGACAGGAGCAAAACAGATGAATTTTGATATTTCGTTCGGAAATCTCGTAAATATTTTTATGATCGCCGCGGGCATAGGCGTTTCGGGGCTAAGCATAGTCCAGATAAGCAAAGCGCCTATCGATAAGCGCGTCCGCAAATACTTTATATTCTTTTTGTGGATGGTCATAGGCTATATCACCATGCACCTTACCCGTCAGATGCTCGAAGGCAACGTCGGCACGGGCTACACGATAGCCATCTACGCCGTGACGTTCGTGGAATTCTTTATCTCGGGGCTTATGACGCTTATGTTGTCGCTGATGATATTGTATATCGCCGCGCCCGGAAAGGCTTCAAAGACTATACTCGTAATACTTTTCGTTTTGCTCGGATTACATTCGGCAATGCTTTTGGTATCGCAGTTTACGGGGCTGTATTATTACTTCGACGCGGAAAACGTTTACCATCGTTCGGGACTTTATATAGTTTCCAACGTGTCGCCCGTGTTGATGCTCGTTCAGGATATGTATCTGCTTATCCGCTATCGCGATAAGTTTGCGAAACGCGTTCTCGTGGCGTTCTGGATATACTTGGTCGCGCCGCTCGGCGCTATCGTGGCGCAGACGCTTTTTTCGGAAGTCCAGTTCGTTATTTTCGCTACCGTCGGGGCGGCGGTCAATATGTTCGCCGTAATTACGAGCGACCTTACCGAAAAGTACGAACGCCAGCAGATTGACGCTTCGCGTATCGACGCGGAACTTTCGATGGCGACGCGTATTCAGGCTGATATGCTCCCGAGCATTTTCCCTGCGTTTCCTAACCGTAGCGACTTCGACGTGTACGCTTCGATGAAGCCCGCAAAGGAAGTCGGCGGGGACTTTTACGACTTCTTCTTTATCGACGAAAACAAGCTCGGCATCGTCATTGCCGACGTTTCCGGTAAGGGCGTTCCCGCGGCGCTGTTTATGATGGCGGCGAAGATACTCGTGCAAAATTACGCGATAATGAAAAAGAGCCCTAAAGAAGCGCTCGAAGCGACTAATAATCAGATATGTATGTCAAATCGGGAAGAGATGTTCGTCACCGTCTGGCTGGGCGTTCTCGATTTAACGACGGGCGTGCTCACCGCCGCCAACGCGGGGCACGAATACCCGATATTCAAAACTCCCGACGGCAAGTTCGAGCTTTTAAAAGATAAGCACGGGTTCGTTATCGGCGGCATGGAAGGCGCTAAATACAGAGAATACGAAGTTAAACTCGAAAAAGGGTCTATGCTCTTCGTCTATACCGACGGCGTTGCCGAAGCGGCTAACGCCGAAAGCGAGTTGTTCGGAACGGAAAGGCTGCTCCAAGCTTTGAACGCTTCCGACGCAAAAACCCCGAGAACCGTTCTCGACGGCGTTCACGCCGCTGTCGACGCTTTCGTCAACGGCGCCCCGCAGTTCGACGATATAACCATGCTTTGCCTTAAATACAACGGCAACGAGTAATGGGATAATCAAAAAACAACTTCCCGTCCGTTCGAGTCCCCCTTTTAAGTTTCTATGCACGCAAAAAGAGAAACGCGTAAACAGGGTAGGGGACTCGCTCCGCTCGACTTTAAGTTGTAACTCGTAAAAACTATGCAAAACGACCTTCGTCGTTTTGATTACAACTCATAACGAGTTTTCGTTGTCTCGCTATCACGCCCGAACGGCAAACACAACACTGTTGCGTTTGGTCGCCGCTTAATACAATTAGTATAGACTTTTAAAGCGGCGACTTCCCGTCCGTTCGAGTCCCCATTTTAAGTTTCTATGCACGCAAAAAGAGATGCACGTAAACAGGGTAGGGGACTCGCTCCGCTCGACTTTAAGTTGTAACTCGTAAAAGCTTACAAAACGACCTTCGTCGTTTTGATTACAACTCATATCGAGTTTTCGTTGTCTCGCTATCACGCCCGAACGGCAAACACAACACTGTTGCGTTTGGTCGCCGCT
>CACXHH010000103.1 GCA_902767455.1 uncultured Eubacteriales bacterium | reverse complement strand
GTCTCGGGCGGAATTTATTTTCGCCGTAAAGCGTTTCACGACCGACGGAACTAACGATTTTTTTGCGCAAGCAAAAAAATGTTAATAAAATCATATAATTACGCCGAGAGCCGTAGCGGGAATTTACTTTCCGCGTTAAACGGCTCCGACCTCTAAGCAATAACGATTTTTTTGCGCAAGCAAAAAAATGTTAATAAAATACTACGTCTACGCTTCCCACGTCGACGGATATCTCGATGGATTTGTCGGCGCCGCGGTTGGTGTTTTTAAGGTTACACGAGCCGAGCCTTGAACTTGCCGCGACGTTGTAATCTTCTTCCTTGCCGCGAACTGTTCCCCTGACGCTGCCGACGTCGTTTGTTATCTTTATCTCGTCGGCTGAAAGCGAAAAGCGTATCGAGCCGACGTTAGATTTAAGTAAAACCTTGGTAAACGCCGCGTTTTCGCACTTCACCGCGCCCGTGTCCGTCTGAAAAGACGCGTCTGCCGCTTTCATCTCGTCGGCAGTCACGGCGCCGGTGTCGGCGATCACTTTCAGCTCGTTCGCTTCTACGTTTTTGAGCTTGACGGAGCCCGTGTCCGTTTCAACGGAAAGCACGTCCGCCTTGACGGACGAAATCTTCGTCGCGCCCGTGTCGGAAGTTAAATCGCATATCGTGAGCGTAAGGTCCTTTACTTCTATCTCGCTCGTGTTTGTCTTTACGGAAAGCTTTAAACTTCTTTCGTAATTTTTCGGAACGATGACTCTTATAAAGAGATTTCTCTTGCTGAAAAAGAAGTTGATAGCGCTTTTACTGCGCGCCGTCACGTTGATAACGCCCGCGTTTAGTTGCGCTTTGACTTCAAAATTATCGTCCTTGCCCGCGTCGACGGTAAGATAGTCGACGTCGTCCGAATAGACGAACACGCCGTGCACGTCGCCGTCGACGGTAACTTCGGTCACGGGCGTTTCGGCGCTTAAAAGAACTACGGCGTTTTTGAAGTCATAGTTTGCCGACGAGAAAGAAACCTTTATCGCGCCCGCAACGAGCACGCAAATAGTCAGTACCATCGCCACGATGCCGAATATCAGCCAGAACTTTCCGTTGTCACGTTTTTCGGATCCGTCGCGCTTTTCGTCGGAGCTTGTCGAATAGTGAAACTCGTCCGAAGTTTTTTCCGCTTCGCGCGTGTTGCGGTCGACTTGTTCAAAAATGATATAGTAAAAGGGTATCGTTACGAAGATTATCCAGCCCGGGTGCCATAGCCCGAGATAAAGCCCCATGATAAGGTACAAAAACGCCGCGAAAACGGGGTAGGCGAAGTCGCAAAACCGTCTGTGCCGTATTGCCCTTTCAAGGCTCAACCCGACGGGGATAAGCAAAAACACCGTCCAGGCTTTTCCCCAGCGCCCGAATACCGCGCCCGCTATAAGAAAAGTCATAAGGCATATAAACGTCCAGACGGGCTCGAATACGCGCGTAAACTGCGTTTTTCCGCCGCGGACGGGCGCCTTTTTCGATACCTTAACGTTTCCTTCGTAAACTTTTTGCGAAGAATACGCGGCGCCGTCGTCAAAGCCCGCTTCTTCGGTCACTTTGCGCGCCGCGGCTTCGGCGTCGCCGAACTCGTCGATTATATCTTCTTCGAGCATTCCGCGCTCTTTTTTATCGTCGAAAAGCTCTTCGTAATATTCCTTCGCGCGGCGGCGTTCGTTTTCGCTCACGCCCGAAAGGTTTTTCGTAAAAGCGTCAAACCACTCTCTTTTAGTCATTGCAGATCTCCTTTAAGAATAAATTCGTATAACCTGTTCAGCTCGGAAATGTCTTCGATAAACGACTTTATCTTATCCCGCCCCGAAGCCGTGATGCCGTAATACTTGCGCAGCCGCCCGTTATGCTCTCTCGTTCGCGAGTAAAGATACCCGCCCGTTTCGAGCCTTTTGAGTATCGGGTATAAGGTCGACTCGGATACGTCGATATACGGCGAAACGTCGCTTATTATCTTGTACCCGTAAGACTCTTCCTTTTTGAGCGCAGCAAGCACGAAAACTTCTAAAAACCCTTTCTTTAATTGCGCGTCCATTAAGCCTTCTCCTATACTTCGTTTCACCTAATACTATACATTACACAGTATATCTTGTCAAGCGTTTCAGGCAAAATTTTTTTGTATTTTTCGTTATGGCGAAAGGTTGGGCAGGCGATACCGCTTCTCGTTTAAAGACCCCGCCGACGGATATTCCGTCGGCGGGGCGTAATTATATATTATGGTTTTCAGCCGTTTAATAGTTCGTTCTTCTTTTTAGTAAACTCTTCGTCGGAAATAATTCCGTTATCAAACATTTCTTTATACTGTTTGATAAGCTCGACGCGCTCATTTTCGGCGTTAATATTGACGGCGGTCGGAGCGCTTTCCTGCTCGTTCTCGCTCGTTGCTGTCTCCGTCGTCGCGCTCTGGGTTGCTGTCTGTTCGGGCGGGAAGACGGGCGCGGTCGGATCTATAGCGTGGACTCTTCTTTCAAGTTCTTCATAAGTAATAATATGTTTTTTGTAAAGATTTCTGTTTGCGTTGATGCGTTTTTCTCTTCCTTCCGCTTCTTCCGCGAGCATTCTCATCAAGTCATACGACGAAACGTAAGGCGAATTATTATTCGTAGAGTACACAGACGTACTTCCGGAATCGTCGATCGGAATACAAAGCGTCAATATCCCGCCTATAAGGCTTACAAAAAGAAGCGTGAATATTCCGCACGCAATCTTATCGCCGTACGCGGCAGAACTCTCTCTCCATATAAGTATAGCAAACGTAAGTAACGTAAATATTATTACGACGATTATTGACAAAGCCGGACTTAAAAAATTAAATAATACGTTCATATTGATTACGGCAAAAATAATATTGAATATTCCGCTGAGCCAACTGAATACAGAAGCCGCTATTTTCATATAATAACTCCCCGATAACTTAATGATATCAATATTATACGATACAAATTTGTATATGTCAATTATTTTTTATACATATTTGTATAATATAAGTTATGAACGACTATTTCAAAGACAACAGAATATCCGAGTTACGCAACGAAAAAAAGTTATCGCAACGCCAGCTCGCGGCGAAAATAGGAACAAGTCAAGCCAACTTATCGCGGTGGGAAAAGGGGACTATTTTGCCGAGCATAGCAGAGTGTTGGCGCCTTGCGGACTTTTTCGACGTCACGATCGACTATCTTGCCGGCAGAAGCGAATACTGACGTAAATCAACATAAACAAACACACGACGAAACTTATTTAAACAAAGTCATAAAAGGGGCTGTCGCGTTAAGTGATATGCCCCCAAAATATTTTAAAAGAAAAAACGGGCGTTCAAAATCCGAAAGGAGGTTGAACGCTCGC
>CACXHH010000102.1 GCA_902767455.1 uncultured Eubacteriales bacterium | reverse complement strand
CGACGGAAACTTCTTTTTAGGGCTTATATTCACGTCGGATATCTGGAAGGAAGCGGGGTGGAGCAGTATCATCTATCTTGCGACTATGGCGGGTATCTCGCCCGAGCTTTACGAAGCCGCCGACATCGACGGCGCCACGAGACTTCAGAAGATATTCTACATAACGCTCCCGGGCATAAAACCTACGGCTATTTTGCTGTTGATACTTTCGGTAGGCGGCGTGCTCTCGGCAGGGTTCGATCAGATACTGAATATGTATAACCCGCTCGTATATAATGTCGCGGATATACTCGATACTTATATTTACCGCTCTACGCTACGCGAGATGCAGCCTTACGAGCGCGGCGCGGCGATAGGGCTGTTCAAGTCGGTCGTATCGTTTATACTCGTGCTCATAGTCGACAGAATAGCCAAATTGAGCGGCGAAAGGGGTATTATATGAGAAAGTTCAAGAACGTCAAGTATATGCCGTTAAAGCCGAAGGGAAGCACTTTCGACAAGCGTATCGGCGCTCTCGACTGGGTACTTCTCGTTATTCTCGCCGTCTACGCGCTGCTTATTATTTATCCTTTCTATAACGCTCTTCTTATTTCGTTATCCCCCGAAAGCGTGTATATAAACACTCCGTTTTTGCTCTGGCCTAAGGAGATAACGTTTGAAAACTACGCGACGGTGTTTTCGAGCGCGTCGCTGTGGTCGGGGTTCAGAGTAACGCTTCTGTTACTTATCGTGGGAACGGCGTACCAACTGTTCTTCACGGTAATAACGGGTTACGCCTTATCGCGCGGAAAATGGTTCGGCAAGAACTTCGTGATGAATATGATACTCGTCACCATGTTCTTCGGCGGCGGGCTTATCCCGTATTACATGCTGATAAAAAATCTCGGGCTGTACAACAAGATATGGGTAATGATAATCCCGGGCGCTATCGACACCTATAATATGCTCCTGATGCGCAACTACTTTGCCAGCCTTCCGCCCGATATGGAAGAATCGGCGAAGATAGACGGCGCGAACGATATACAGATATTTTTGCACGTTTATCTTCCCATGTCGCTCCCTATGCTCGCTACCGTCGGTCTGTTCTTCGCGGTGGGCAACTGGAATAGCTGGTATAACGCGCTCCTGTTTATCGAAGAACCTTCGTATAAGCCGCTCCAACTCGTTTTAAGGGAAATGATCAAGACGAGCACGAGCAGTATGGAAAGCTTAGGTCAGAAGGAAACGTTCTCGGAAGGATTGACCATGGCGAGCATTTTCTTCTCGATAGTTCCGATGATGATGTTCTATCCCTTCCTGCAACGCTTCTTCGTCAAAGGGCTGGTAGTCGGGGCTATAAAAGGCTGATCTTCAAAGCGTTTGCTCCGACAAAAACGCGGAGCGTTACCGTTTAAAAGTGATAATAAATAATTCAAAATCAAGGAGGAAAAATATATGAAAAAACTGTTTTCGGCTTTACTTTCCGTCGTTTTATGCGTTACCGCCGCGGTAACTCTTACTGCCTGCGAAGACGGCGGCAACGAAGATAAGTTCAGCGACGACGGAAAACTTATTCTTAACGTCCGTAACCTTTACTTCAACGAGTGGAACGGCGAGGACGTGTATACCGCTCAGATAGAAGAGAAGTTCGGCGTCGACTTCGTTCCAACGAACTATTCGTGGGCGGACTGGACTCAGCAAGTTCAACAGTCCATAAACGGCGGCACCGTTTCCGACGTATTCCACTTCAATCTCGATAACTATAACTTTGCGAGAAGTTACAAGTTCTGGGCTGACGACGGAGCTATCAAACCGCTTCCCGACGATATGTCGAGATGGCCTAATCTCAAAAAGATGATAGACTCCACCAGCAATATCGAAGCGTTGAGATACAACGGCAAACTTTACTGTATCCCCATCGCCAAGAACGTCAAGTCGCAGGAAGCGCCTTACTCGCCCTTTACTTACGTTTACAGGCGCGACTGGGCTAAACAGTACGGCGTTTATCAGGAAGGCGACGTCTATACCTGGGCGCAGTTCAACGCGCTTTTGCAGGCTTTTGCAAACGCCTTTAAGGATAACGAGATATCGGCTCTTGCAGACGTCGAATGGGGCTTCCCGTCGGTAGTCAACATGTTCAAGAACGAGCCGCATTGTTTTGCCGTGGTCGACGGCAAAGTCGTTCCGTCTTACACGACGGATAAGTATCTCGAAGGGCTCGATTACGCCAAAAATCTCGTGACGAGCGGAGTGTATTACGCCGACCAGTTCTCTTCCAACGACGGCGACGTTTCCAAGCGTTACTACGGCGGAAGAGTAGGCGTGTTCTATGAAAATCTTTCGCTTTCCAACTATACCACTCTCCGTAAGAAAATGTGGGAGAGAAGCGAGATAGACACCAAGGAAAAACTTGACGACGCCACCGCCATAATGCGCGTTATCGGCCCCGACGGCAAGTACGCGCTCGAAGGCACGGACAACTGGTTCTCGGCTACCTTCTTCGCGGGCGGGGTATCGGACGCCAAACAGCAGAAGATACTCGACATTATGGAGTGGCTGTTATCCGAAGAAGGTACAATGATGGCAGTTTACGGCATCGAAGGTTACGACTACGTCAAAAACGGCTCGGAAGTAACTCTCACCGAAGCCGGCTGGGAAAAAGACCTTGACGGCAACTACATAGAAAAGTTCAACGGCGCCAAGTATTTAAGATATATGTGCACGCTCGGCTACGACCTTTACCCTATCGACCCGCTCGTCGATAAGGACAGCTACGATATTCTCACCGAGTGGGGCGCGTTTATGAACGATAAATACGCCAAGGGCGATTTGAGAATACTCGTCGAAGACGCGCGCGTAAAATGGATGACGACCTATTACAAGGCTGAAAATTCCGGTAAGCTTCTCGACGACGCCAACGCGACCGTAATGAATTACGTTTACGGTCAGAACGTCAAAACTCTTTCCGATTACAAGAGTAAATTTGCGACCGAAACCTGGAACAGAGTTCTGAAAGAAATAAACGACGAAATGAAAAAATAATTATGAAAAGATTTATGATTTTGACTTGCGCCTTTATTATCTCCGTATGCGCTCTCGGCGGCTGTACGGCGGAAAACGCGTCGGACGGCGCTTCAAAAACACATACCGACGATAGCGTCGTCGTTTTTGCCGCCGACGGGATAGCCAGCCGTTCTTTCGACGGCGTAGGCGTGGACTGGGGCGTTTACGAAGACACCAATAAGCTTGCCGTAGGCGCGTGGGAAAAGACGATGAACGCAGTCGACAGGCTCAATCCGTCGCTCGTTCGCTGTATGACCAACCTTGACTGGCTGGTCTACGATTACGACTCGAAAAATACCGACGATCTGAGTGACGACGAGTGGAAGTACAACTTCAAGAACAAGTACATGAAAAACACGCTCGATATTCTCGACTACTGTCAGGACCGCGGTATAAAAGTCGCGTTCGGCGTGTGGAATGTTATCGGAAGCCCCGATCCCGAAGTCGACGTCTGGAAGATGATACCTAACTCGACCACCGATCCGCGTTGGGCGAAGATGACCGCCGACCTTATGGAATTTCTCGTCAAAACCGAAGGGTACGACTGCATCAAGTGGTTCGTAAACACCAACGAACCCAACTACGTCGGCAACATAGGCGCTTCCAAAAACGCGTACAACACTTACGAGAAGTGGAGCCAAGGCGTTAAGAACGTCAAGGCGGAATTTTTAAAACGCGGGCTTGACGGTATAGATATCGTCGGCGGCGACGTAACTGCAAGCGGCGCGGGCTTCGATCAGTATCTTATGGGAATAGCCAAAGAGATGACCGACGTCGTTTCCAACTACGGCATACACCTGTACGTCAGTAACTTCCCGATAGATAAAGGCACCTTCCGCGATAGCCTTACGACGAATATCGAAGCTTTACGCGAGTTCGATAAAAAGATAGGCGACGAACACAGAGTCATCATCTGGGAATCGGGACTTTTGGACGGCAAGAACGTCATTACCGACTGTAACAGCTATATCGCCAACTACTCTTACGGGATCCGTATGGCGGACTTCACCGTTCAGAGCCTTCTTGCGGGCGTGAACGGGATATGCTACTGGGACCTTGACGACGCCATGCACTTTATGTACACCGAAACGGGCGCCACGGCAAAGGAATGGGGTATGTTCTCCACGCTTTCGAGCGCTTCTCCGCTCAAACAGGAGATACGCCCGTGGTTTCACTCGTCTACGCTTATCACCAACCTTCTCCGCCCGGGCAGCGATATATATAAACCGAGCGTTGAAAGCGGCGACGATTTCAGGACTGTAGCCGCCGTTTCCGCCGACAGAAAGAGCGGCGGTTTCATTGCCGTCAACCGCGGCATAAAGAGCGTTAAAAAGACTTTCAGGATCGAAGAAAAGCTTTCCACGGACGGAAATATCTACGTTTATATTTTCAACGAAAGCAATTTAAGGCTTGATAAAAACGGCTACGTCACGCCAAACGCCGTAGCTCGCGGAAGCGTCAACGACGAAGTGACTCTCGAGATCCCCGCGGGGAGCGTAGCCGTCGTTTCCACGAAATTGCTGTAAGGAGACCGTTATGAAAAAGATATTGATATTCTCGTTGTTTATCTTATCCTTTGCGCTGTTTGCGGTCGGTTGCGATAATTTGCCCGAACAGGGCGGCGACAAGTCTTCCGACTCCTACAAAAAGACGGAAATAACCTTGAACGCCGTAACGGGCGAGCTCGGCGATTTTTCGCTCGTAGCCCCCGTATCGGGCGCGGAAGAGATGTATCTTCCCTCGTTTTCCTGGACGGCTTCGCAAAACGCGGCGACCTACGAGCTCGAACTGTGTTCTTCCGAGAGCTTTGCGACGGATTCTGCCGTTTACGTTAAAAAGACGGGCATCATCTCGACGGAATTTACTCTCACTTCGGCTATCAAAGAAAAGAACGCCTATTATTTCTGGCGCGTGACCGCCGTCAATTCTCAAAGCAGAAAGACGAGCGCCGTCGGAAACTTCTACTATAAAGCCGACGAAAGGGAAATAGAGTTCGACGTCAATTACGCCGACGAGTGGAGCGTTCACGAACAGGGCTCCAACGCCACCGTTTCCGTTGAGAACGGCGACTTTTTCGGCAACGGCAAGAACTCGCTCGTCGTGGGCTTCGTCGAAGAGGACGTCAAACGCGGAATTCCCTCTTCCGACGGGTGGATAGTCGTTACTCACTCGCAGGAAACGGAAATGTACGGCGTGGACGCGTTCTACTTCAATTTCTATTACAGCGGCAACGACTCGGATATTTTCCTTCGCGTGGTCGACGAAGATAACGAGTATTGGCACGCGCGGATAAAACTCGCGAACAACGCCAAGCAGACGGTCATCATCAAGTTTGAAGATTTCGAGTTGAGAACGAAGGGCGGCACGACTATTGCAAATCAGGTGTTCGACTATAACTATATAAAGTACGTCGAACTCGTTTTCGAGAAGTCTTTCGGCGACGGCGTGGCGATGATAAGCGACCTTAAAGCCGTTAAATACGATAATTACAGATACCTGTTTATCGACGAGTTCAACTTTAACGACGTAAGTAAAGACAGAGTTATTCTCGATAACTACAACTTCGGAACGGAATATTCCGACGACGGGAAGGCGGTCACGTATTCGTTCTCCAAAACGGCGAACGAGCAGAACGCAACGGGCATCAACGGCTATGGCTTCGTTAAATTCCCTATCGAAAAACTGCTCGTCAACGGCGATTGCTTCCTTATGAATATCGGGTACACGGGCGCGCTTAATTCCGTTACCGTACTCGTCAGGATAATCGAAGAAGACGGCGACAGATGGGTGTACCGCCAAAAGCTGTCCACGCTTCCCGAAAGCGGAAAACTCGTAGTTCCGTATATGGCATTCACGCTTTCCGAATATCAGGGCGACGGCTCGAGACAGTTCTATTACGTCAAGCAGTTACAGCTCGGCTTAGAGGGCGCGTATGCCACGGGAAGCATTACCGTTTCGGATATTAAAGTTGCGTACATGGCTGAAGAAGTCGAAGGTCTGTATCGCTCCGAAATAGGCGATAACGGCGTTATAGACGACTTTAACGGTTATACCAACAACGTCGAAGCCTACTACAAATGGATGCTTTCCGACACCAACAAAGACGAAGCGATCTCGATTGAAAAAGACCTTGCGTTCGGCTCCGGCAACGCTTGCGGAAAACTCGGCTACAAAGCCGATATGGGGCAGGCTATGTACGGAACGGCTTTTGACAGTCCTAAAAAATATTATAACGCCGTTTCCTTCTGGGCGATGGATAGGTCCGTAAAGAGCGACAACGCGGCGTTCAATTATTTAAGCGACGTTTCCGCTCAGATGATAGTGGCGTTATACGTCAACACGGGCGAAGAATATCACGCCGTAATAAATTCGGTCGATAAATACTGGACGGAATATACTATCTCCTTTGACGACTTCACGCTTTCCGAAGGCTTCTACGGCGACGTGACTCCGCTGACTTCCGAAAACGTGGTCGCAATAAGGCTCGGGTTCCAGTATTACTATTACGCCAAATACGGCGAACAGTTATTGCCTTACCCCGTATACGTTTCTTCCAACTTCGTGTACGTCGACAATATCGGGTTTACCGTAGCTGAAGAGTCTTCCGAGCGCGAGCTTATGAAAAAGCTCGTTCCGTCGGCGGAAAACGATAAGATATGCGTAGTCGCCGATTTCGACGAAGATACCGAAGAAACTTTCGCCGTCAAGGGCGAAAAGGGCTACGAATACGAATCGGTAGCTCTTTCGACGACGACCGCGACGGGAAGCGGCAACAGCGCTAAGATGAATTACCGTGGCAACAGCGACTCGGTAGCTTACGGAATAAACACCGTTATCGACGAAAGCGTTTCGGCTAACTCGATAAAGGTGCTTATCAAGGGCGACGGAAAGGCGACCGTGTATATAAACGTCTACATGGTCTTTGCGGGCGCCGCTTACAAATACCGCGCCACGCTCACCCAAGTTTCCGAAGAATGGACGGTCTATACGATAGGTTTCGACAACTTCGAGAAGATAGAAGGCTCGGGGAGCGTTGCGTTATCGCGCAGCAAAGTCAGATATATCACCAAAATAACCTTCGGTATGGTCAATAGCTCCGACGGTGAGTTGAGCTGTATTTACGTCGATAAAATTACTCTCGACGGTACTATCGACGACCGTCAGGGCGGCACTACCCGGTTCGAACGCGAACAATACGTTGAAGGCGGTGAGCAGATATGATCAGACTTGAAAAATATAAGAACAACCCGATTTTAAAACCTATCGGCGACGGTTGGGAAAGCCTGTGCGTTTTAAATCCCGCGACCGTCTACGACGAAGACGAAAAGACGTTTAAAATGCTCTACCGCGCCGCAGGCAACGACGCCGAACACTATATCTATCTCGGGCTTGCCGAAAGCAAAAACGGCTTCGATTTCACGCGCGTATCAAATAAACCCGTGTTATCTCCCGATTTTAACGGCGCGGACGGCGGGTGCGTGGAAGATCCAAGACTTATAAAGCTCGGCGGGTACTATTATCTGACGTACGCTTCGAGAACTTTCGCCCCCGGTCAATACTGGAAGAAAGACAAAAAAGTCTTTGGTTTCAAGCCCGAATACGGCCCGAAATTTCTCGTTTACAACAACAGTATCACCTATCTTGCCGTCAGCCGCGATCTCGTCAACTGGAAAAAGCTCGGCAGGATAACCGACAGCCGTTACGACGACCGCGACGTGTACCTTTTCCCCGATACGGTCGGCGGAAAGTTCGTCAGGCTCTCCCGCCCGATGGAGTGGTGCGGAAAAGGCTACGAGAACGAAAACCCCGCGATATGGATAGCTTACTCGGACGATATGCTCGAATGGGGCAAGCCGCGCCTTCTTATGAAGGGCGAAACGTGGTGGGAAGACGCCAAGATAGGTGGTTCCACGCCGCCGCTCAAATGTAAGTACGGCTACTTTATGCTCTATCACGGAGTGGCGAAAAAGGACGGCGCTTACAGAGTAGGCGCGGTGATATTAGACGAGAATGACCCCGAAAAGATAATCGCCCGCACAAAGGACTTCATTATGGAGCCGGAGTTTGAATTTGAAACGGCGGGCTACTATAACGGTTGCGTGTTCCCGACGGGAAACTGCGTCAAGGACGGCGTTTTATACGTTTACTACGGGGCGGCGGACAAATACGTCTGCGTTGCCACGGCTGACTTCGCTGTCTTATGCGATAAGATCTACGAGGAGGGCAGGTTATGAAAAAATTTGCGGCAATGATTTTGTCTTTAACGCTTATGGCGTCTTTGGCGGCGTGCGAAAACTCAAGCGACAACGGCGCTTCGGAAAACGAAACCGCCGAAAGCTCTTACGTCTATCGTCCGCTCGATAATTACGCGAGATTTATGACTAATTCGTCGGGCGAAAAGGTAAACGTTTCCACTTCTTTCGACGCCACCGCCGACAGCGTGCTTTTCGCGCGGCTTAAAGTTACGGCGGGCGAAAAGATAACTCCGCCGAGCGGCGAGCCTGCTCGCGCAGGCTATAAATTCGCAGGTTGGAGCGCTACTCCCGACGGCGAGCCATTTGATTTTGACACGCCTTTAAGCGGCGGAATAACTTTATACGCCAGGTGGGAAAGGGACGACGCTCAGAATAAAGACGAGTACGTCGAGCCCAAGCTTTCGTTCGTCGAGCAGAAGGACGAGAGCGCACCGCTTAAATTAAAGAGCGTGCTTTCTTCGCCGATCGACGGCGGGAACGTAAGGCTTACCACGGCGGGATTAAGGCTTCTCAACGAAAATAAAGATAACGTAAAAGAGCTTCTTTCTTACACCGTGGACTCCAAAACGAGTATAAAGTCGGCGGTATTTTCTTCCAACAAGATAACGGTGACTTACGACGACGGAAACGGCGAGAAGACCGAAGAAGTTCGCGTCAGCGATATGTCCGCCAGCCTTACGGTCGATTCAAATTACGAAACGAAAGCGGCAAAATACGAAGAAACGGTGGATATACCCCCGTATTCGGTTATTATGGGCGGCTCTTCGTCTATGGAAAACTGGAAGACTTCCGTCGAAGATATGAAGCCCGTAACGACGGCTAACGTCGGCATAGGCGGAACGGTAGTCGAGCAGTGGACGGAAAAGCTCTGCGAAAGGCTCGTATATCCCTTTAATCCGCGCGCGGTCATCTTTTACGTCGGCATCAACAACATCATAAACGCGGGCAAAACGGGCGAGCAGACGGGTAACGCCCTGAAAGCCTTGTTTGACGCCGTACACTCGCGCCTTCCGAAAGCGCATATCTACTTCATAATGATAAACTACGTTCCCGGCTTCACGTCCTACTACGACGAGATAGAAATAGCCAACGACATGGTCACGAAGTATTCCGCAGATAAAAACTATATGACGCTTATCGACGCGGGCGCGGGGCTTATCAAGGAGAGCGGAAAAACCAACGGCGCTTACTTTTTGACGGACGGACTGCACATGAGCATGAGCGGTTACGTTATCTGGGGCAACGCCGTCAAGAACGCGTTTATTCAAAAGGAAACGGAGCTTTACAAATGATAATAGACCACAAGATAGATATGTATCGCTACGGCGACGAACTAAACGCCATAAAAGCTAAACAGACGAAGGAGTGCAACGTTCTCTTTTACGGCAGCAGTACCTTCGGTATCTGGAAGACGCTCGAAGAAGAATTCTCGGCGTATAAGGCGATAAACGCAGGTTTCGGCGGTTCGACGTCTGACGAAGCTTTATTCCATTACGATAATATCGCAAAGCCCTTCAAACCGAAAGTCGTCGTCTGGTATTACGGCGATAACGAGCCGGTATGCTCTTACACCGTGGAAGAAACCATGGCGCTTTTTACCGCCACGTGGGAGAAATTCCTTGCGGACGATAAAAACGTCAGGATAATCACTATCGCCACCAAGACGAGCCCGGCAAGAAACGAGTACGCGCCGTTCGTTCGCGAGCTCAACGCCTGGCAAAAACAGGCGGCGAAAGAACGCGATTATCTTTCGTATATCGAAACGGAAGATATCTGCAAAAAAGACGGAAAGTATCTCCTTGAAAATTACCTTCCCGACGAGCTTCACTTCGGAAGACGCGGCTACGATATTCTCTATCGCAAAATAAAGGAAGAACTTGATAAATGACGGTTTTGACGGAAGAGCTTGAAAAAAGATATAAATCTATATTTAAATGCGGCGTTACCGTTTTTTCGGTATGCTCGGCGGTATGGCTCGCTCTTTCCGTCACCCTTCTTTTGCTGTCGAAAAACGGCGATTATACACCGTATATGGCGGCGGATATGGTTTTATCCGTCGCGTACGGCTGGTACGCCGTGTGGTATTTTACCAACCCTTTCCGCGATACGGGTAAGATCATCAAACTGCTTGCGAAGATGCGTTCGTCGCTTTGCTATACGGAGATGGGAAAGGTTTTATGTGTCGAGCCTATCACCAAAGACGGCGTAACGCTTTTCAAAGTTAAGATACTCGGAAAAACCGGTGAGCGCGAACTCGATCTTTTGCCCGAATACGGTAATTATTTGTCAGTAGGCGAAAGCTACGTTTTCAAAACGCGCGCCAACGTCGTGGTGAACGCGGAGGCGGCTTATGAAGAGTAGTTTTAAAACGAGATTTTATTACGACTGGGTTTTGTACGTCGCCGTCGTCGTAGTCGCCGTCGTCGTGTGGTATCTTGCGTTCGGGCTTTTTAACGCCCCCGCGCCGACGGAAACGATAGACGTTTTCTTTGCGGGAACGGTCAAGGACTATTCCATCGCCGAACAAGGTCAAAAGGCTATGGAAACGAGGGGCGTGAAGCTCGTCGAGATTATATCCTGTTCCCCGTCGGACGAAGTTTTTTCGACCAAATATTCGGTCGTGGGCGTAAACGCGTGCGACGTGGTCGTCGTTCCCGTATCCGTCGCCGATAAAACCGATTGCAAAAACACTTTTTTGAAACTCGAAGGGTTTTCGGATACTTACTTACAGGAAGGCGAAGCATACGGCGTGATTTTAAGCGAAACGACGCGTTCGGCGCTTTCCGCGTACTTTGATTTCGGAGCCGAAGATTACGTCGTTTTCGTGGTGGCTTCGTCCAAAAACGCGGTCGGCGACGCTTTGGCAGGGAACGCGACTGCTTTTTTAAGGTGGTTGGTAAGCTATGAAGGTTAAGAAGCATCTTAAAGTGAATAGCGTGGAAGCTACGCTCCCCAAAACGCGGAAGCAGCTCTTTTTCAGGCTTTTAAAAGAAGACTTTTATCTTATCATAGATCTAAGTCTTGTCGAAGCGCTGTTTTCGCTTCCGCTTATCGCAACACTCGTGTTCGAGTACGTCTTTTTAACGGGCGTAAGCGTGAAAGTCGAAAACGTATTCCCGATCGTTTTTTATACGGGGCTTATCAGCTGCGTCGGGTGGGCAATAAAGTACGTCGGAAGATGCGCGTGCTTTTCGGTAATGAAAAAACGCGTTCATAACGAAGGCTGTTTCATAACGAGCGAAGTTATTCGTTCGATAAAGACGAGCGGTGTAAAAAGCGCGTTTAACGGGCTTATAGCGGGACTTTCGGCGTTTATCGCGCAGGTCGGCGCGGTGTATCTGATAATGGTTTCGACCACTCCTTTAAAGTGGCTTGCCGTAGGCGCGCTCGCGTTGCAATTCGTGCTCGTTTTCGGCGCGGCGGAATATTTCACCGCGAGCGAAAACTTCTACGAGCTTTCGTTCGGCGTGCAGTGGAAAAACTCGTTTTTCTTTTCGGCGATGACCTTTCCTCTGACTTTCGTACATTTTTTACTTACGATAGCTTTGCCGTTTGCGGTAACGATCTTTTCGCCGTGGGCGGCGATAGTTGCGGCGGCGGTATATTCGATAACGGGAAACGGTCTGTCCGTTTTGGCGGCGACGCTCGTAGCTCACGGAGTTTTCGATAAATTCATCAACCAAGAACACTATCCCGAATACGTCGGGAAAGGTCTGTCAAAAGATAAAGAGGTGTAAAAATATGGCTAAAATGTTACTGGAAAACGTTTATAAGGTTTACAGCGGCGGAGTAAGAGCCGTTTCCGATTTCAACCTTGAGATCGACGATAAGGAGTTCGTCGTTTTCGTCGGGCCTTCGGGCTGCGGCAAGTCGACCACGCTCAGAATGATCGCGGGGCTTGAAGAGATCACGGCGGGAAACCTGTATATCGACGGAGTAAAGGTCAACGACGTCGAGCCTAAAGACAGAAATATCGCCATGGTATTCCAAAACTACGCGTTATATCCGCACATGACCGTGTATAAGAATATGGGGTTCGGACTGAAATTGAGAAAAGTTCCCGCCGCCGAGATAGATAAACGCGTCAAAAACGCCGCCGAAATTCTCGGCATAAGCGACCTTCTCGAAAGAAAGCCCAAAGCGCTTTCGGGCGGGCAAAGACAACGCGTTGCGCTCGGAAGAGCGATAGTGAGAGAGCCTAACGTATTCCTTCTCGACGAGCCGCTTTCCAACCTTGACGCAAAGCTTCGCGTTCAGATGCGTTCGGAGATAATAAAGTTACATAAACGCCTTGCCACCACTTTCATTTACGTCACGCACGACCAGACCGAAGCCATGACCATGGGGGACAGGATAGTCGTCATGAAGGACGGATATATCCAACAGACGGCTTCGCCCGCAACGCTTTACGAACAGCCTTGCAACGTTTTCGTCGCAACCTTTTTAGGCTCGCCGCAGATGAACGTTTTCGACGCGAAATTGACGAGCGAAAACGGGACGCTCGGCATTTCTTTCGGCGACGGCAACGCTGCCGTTTTCGGCGAAAACAAGGCAAAACAGCTTGCCGATCTGTCACAGATAGGTAAGACGGTAATTTTCGGCATACGTCCTGAAAACATTTCTCTTTCCGACAGCGGCGTATCAGCCGTCGTGGACGTAGTCGAACATCTCGGAAGCGAAACGATAGTTTACACGAACGTAAAGGGGCTTGAAAACAACATCATCGTCACTATCCCGACCAACCACTCGATAGTCGCGGGCATGAACGTCAAATTATCGTTCGATATGGACGCCGCGCACGTTTTCGACAAGCAGACCACGCGATCGGTAATGGGCGTTCCCGCGTTCAATAAGTTTGCGTGCGAAATAAAAGACGGCGTCGCGTATTATTGCAAAAAGAGCTGGGAGCTTCCGCAAAGCGTGCGTTCCCGCCTGTTCGATTTTGCCGAGAGAGAGTGCGTGCAAATGGAAATGGAAACGGATAAGATCTCTCTCGAAAGAAGAGAAAACTGTCTTGAAATCGACGGCGTAGTCGATTTCGTTTCAGTCGGAAGCGATAACGTTTCCGTTTTTGCCAAGGTCGACGGCAACGACGGATATTTCGTCGTCAGGGCGAAAGAGGGCAATTTCGGTAAAGGCGATAAGATATCGTTTTTCGTGCCCTACGGCGCGATAACTTTCAAAAACACCGACGGCGTAAGGCTTATCAGCCGCGAAACGGTTTCGGATAATATCGGCGAATGCGCCGTTTCTACCGCTAACGGCAAAACGAAGATAAAACTCGGCAAAGCAACGCTCGAATACGACGATATGAAAGTCGAAGACGGCAAATATTTAATAAAACTCAAATCGGATAAGATAAAATTCGATTACAATAAAAAATACGCCAAGAAGAACGGCGTAAAGGTTGAAAAGAGCAAGAACTCCCTTGCGGCGAGCGCGTACGACGAAGATAAACTCGGCGGCAAAAACGCGGTATTCGTAAGCGTAGACGGATTCAAAGACTACGTCACCGCCGTTTTCGACGACGAATTTTCGGTGTATAAGATGCCGTCGTTTACCATTTCTCTTGACGCCGATTCGTTCGAGCTTATCAAGCCGACGACTAAAGAAGTCGCCGAATAAGTCGATTATCATGAGTATTTTTAAACTCGTTCCCGCTTTTAAAAACTATCTTTGGGGCGGACAAAAGCTTGTCGAAAAGTACGGAAAGAAAACCGAAGTGACTCCCGTTGCCGAAAGCTGGGAGCTGTCGCTTCACCCCGACGGACCTTCGCTTACCGAAGACGGCGCATTCCTTTCGTCTTTGCCCGAAGAAGCTTTCGGGAAAAACGTTTCGTCGTTCGAGATATTTCCCGTGCTGATAAAATTCATCGACGCGAACGGTTCGCTGTCGATACAGGTACACCCGTCCGACGAATACGCTTTAAAAAACGAAAACTCGCTCGGGAAGACCGAAACCTGGTATATCGTCGAAGCCGAAGAAGGCGCGGGGATATATCTCGGGTTCGACCGCAAAACGGATAAAGAAGAGTTCAAAAAAGCCGTTGCCGAATGTAGGTTGACGGAACTTCTCAATTTTTATAACGTCAGGGCGGGCGAAAGCTATTTTATACCGTCGGGCACTGTGCACGCGATATGCAAGGGCTGTCTTATACTTGAAATACAGCAAAACAGCAATATAACGTACCGCGTTTACGATTACGACAGAGTGGACGCAAACGGAAACAAACGCATGCTCCACGTCGATAAGGCGGCGGAAGTTACCAACACCGAAAAATTCGTTCTCGAGCGCCTGCCGAAAAACGTAGTCGGTCTGAGTAAATATTTTACGGCGGTAAAATACGCGTTCAAAAAGAAAACGTTTTTTGCCGACGAAAACTCTTTCGAGTGCGTGACGTGCGTTAAGGGCGGCGGCTCGATAGACGGGCGACCTTTTAGCGTCGGCGACAGCTTTTTCGTGCCCGCGGGGTACGGAAAATACGTCGTTGAAGGCGACGGCGAAGTCGTGATTACGAGCGTAAGAAGGTATCATATCGATATAGAGCGAAAAGATTTAAAACTGACGGCTCGTCTGTCTGACGACAGGGGAAGGATATACGTTAAATCGACGAAAACGCTCGGAGCTATCGACGGACCGACTATCGCGGAATATTCCGAAAAACTCGTTTCAGCCGTGTTGAAAAAGGCAAAAATGAGTTATTCGGACTTGGAGCGAGCGCCCGAAATCGTCGCGTTTTGATTATTGACCTTACAAGAACTACGATAAATTACGAAGTTGACGTCAATCTCGACGGAAAGTACGACTTAAAAGACGTGGAAGAAACGGGCAAATTCAACCGCCGTGCTCGCGCGGGGTTCAAATCCCTTATTTTGTCTGAAAACGCAAAAAAAGACACGCAAGGAGTTCTTCTCTTAGGGATTTTTTGAAACATTAAAAATTTATAGGAAATTGCACTTTAAAGCGGTAAGAAAAAGAGAACTTGACAAAAATAAGTTCTCTTTATTTTTTTTAAATATATTTATAGACAGGTCAAAACTGCTTTTATTTTTCAAGAAGCCTTTTTTGCCGTCTAACTCTGTTGATATGGCGTTCAAAATCGCCATTAGCAATAAGTTCAGCTATAACATATTGAATATATGTCGGTACTGTGCAAGAATAAAAGCCAAGTTTTTGTTCAAAAAGTGGAACAAGTGACTTTGGTAAAACCATATACCCAACACGAAGAGCAGACGAAATAGTTTTTGAAAATGAATTAAGGTAAATAACGTTGTTAACTTTTGATGTGGAAAATAACGTTTCTTCGGGTTTTTTAGATACTGAAAATTCCGACTCAAAATCATCTTCGATAATAAATCTTTGTGGGTTATTTGCCCAAGAGAGGTATTCGTGTTTTTTAGAAGCGGAAGCGGATACACCACTTGGAAAGCTTCGATAAGGGGAAACGTGTAGGACGTTTGCATCACAGTTCCACAACTCTGAACTTTCAATACCATCGTTACCGAGTTTTAATTTGACGTAGTTTAAGCCCAAAACGTCATATACTTGTTCTATTTGGTGATACGAAGGCGATTCAATGGCAAATTTTTTGTCACGACCTAAAAGACCTGGAAGTAGTCCGTAAAGATATTCTGAACCTGCACCGACAATAATTTGTCCGGGGGTTGTGTGTATTCCACGACTTCGAGCAAGATATAAACTAATATTATTCCTTAATTCATAACTACCATAGTTTGGAGAGCGCTTTAAAATATTTTCTTCAAAATCATTGATAACCTTTCGCATAGCCTTTGCGATTGAGCCGAATGGAAAGTTGTAAACGTTAGAATCGCTCTTTGTTTCTATATTTGTTCTATGAACGTGGTCTAATTTTGAAAAAGAAGCAAAGCCAATATTGGGCTGAAAAATTACGTAATAGCCACTACGTTCTTTGGATTCAACGTATCCTTCTTGAATAAGTAAATCATAAGCGTGTTCAACCGTTATTGCGCTTAACCCCGTTTCCAAACAAGTAGTTCTTTTCGATGGCAATTTGGTTTTGTAAGGATATACACCTTGAACTATGTCGTCCCTAATAAATTGATATAACTGCAAATAAGCAGGGATATTATTTTTTTCATCTATAATATATTTCATCTGGTATTATAAAATTCTCCGTTTCTGACTATTTTGATATTACCAAAATAATTGTATAATAATGTCAACAAAAAGTCAAGGAGATAATTTTAGATGCAAAAAAACATTAAAAAAAGTACGGTTTATTTGTGTATTACTGCGCTGTTTATGGGATTAAACGTTGCGATGAGTTCGTTCGGTATTCCCGTTCCCGGTGGACATCTTTATATGAACGACGTTATAATTTGTCTTGCGTCAATAATGTTAGACCCTTTTGCTGCATTTTTAGTTGGCGGTGTAGGTGCATTTCTTGGGGATTTATTCTTCTATCCATTGCCAATGTTTGTTTCTCTTGTAACGCACGGAATACAAGCTGTTGTAATTTCGGTATTTTCTCATTACGTAATGAAAAAACACCCGATTATTTCTTCGAGTATAGGTGTTACAATAGGTGCAATTATAATGATAGTTGGATATTCGTTGGGTAGAGCATTTATATATAGCACACCTGAATATGCAATTTTGAAATTACCTTATCAAATATTGCAAGCGGTAGGTGGTGCTATAATGGGTATGGTTCTTTGTTGGAAATGTGGAATTTACAAAGTATTTAAAAGAACTGTTGGAATGGCGGAAACGAAACGGCTTATTTAGGGTTTTATTGTCGTGCATTTTTTACGACAATATGCCGTCCTTTCGTTTTATTAAGCGGAAGGATTGGAAAGGCTGACCAACTTTTCAAGTACGCGCGCCACGGCAATCAAAACTTAGAGATTTTGTAAAGTGTAGCCCACTATACTTTCGATTGAAAGCAGTGTGTTTTTGCAAAGCAAAAATTAAGGGGCTGTCGCGTTAAGTGATATGCACCCCAAAATATTTTAAAAGAAAAAACGGGCGTTCAAAATCCGAAAGGAGATTGAACGCT
>CACXHH010000101.1 GCA_902767455.1 uncultured Eubacteriales bacterium | reverse complement strand
TCGGGCTTTCGCCGTGACGACGGGGTAAGTCGCCTTCTTCGCGAAATGGGCTTGACTATCGGGGTCAAGGCGAAAATTTTGTACGTTTCGCCTTTTAAAAGCCCTTTCTGTATAGCGTTCAGAGAGTATAAACTTCTCCTTGACCGCAAAGTTATGAGTGAAATTACGGTTGAATCAATAAAGTGAAAACAGTTTTCGTCGGAAATCAGAATTCGGGTAAATCGTCGCTTTTCAACGCGCTGACGAGATCGGACGCCGCAGTAGGAAACCGCGCGGGCGTTACCGTTTCGGCAAAGGAAAAAAAGATCGTCGGGAGCGATATCGTCGCGGTGGATCTTCCGGGGATATATTCAACGAACTTCTTTTCGCCCGAAGAAAAGGTTACTTGCGACGAGCTTTCGCGCGGCGGCTACGATCTGATAGTAAACGTAATCGATTGCGCCGCGCCTACGCGCGGACTCAACCTTTTTTACGAGCTTAAAGCGCTCAATAAACCGATTATCGTCGTTTTTTCAATGATCGACAGATTGCCGCGCCGCGGCAAGGAAATAAACTTACCGCTTCTTGAAAAGACGCTTGCTTGCCCCGTGGCGCTCTCGTCCGTTCGCGACGGAAAAAGCGTTAAAAAGCTCGTTACTCTTTTAAACGGTATAGATAAAAACATTGAATATCGGCGTAAAAACGACGAAACAAGGTATTCGCGCGGCGCTTACGACACGCCCGAAAAGCGCTACGAAAAGGCGGAAGCGGTCGTGAGATTATGCTTCGCCCGCCGAAAACCGTCAACTTTAAGCGACAAGATAGACGGTATCGTTTTAAATCCTTTCGCCGCCATCCCCATATTTTTTCTCGTTATGTTCGCCGTATACGCACTGTCAGTAGGACTCGTGGGCAAAAAGCTTTCAGACGGGCTTTGCAAGCTTTTATCCTTTTTAAGCGTGAATACGGGGAAGACTTTGCAAAGCGCGGGTTGCTCGAAAGAAATTATCGGGTTAGTTTGCGACGGCGCTTTGGCGGGAATAACGACGGCTCTTTCGTTTATACCGCAACTGTTTATCCTGTACCTTCTTCTTGCCGTTTGCGAATCGACGGGGTATATGACGAGAGCGGCGTTTACTTTCGACAGGCTGTTTTCCGCGATAGGGCTGAACGGAAAATCGATAGTGCCGTTTATCGTCGGCACGGGCTGTTCGGTACCTGCGATATTGTCGACGAGAAGTATTCCGTCAAAGCGCGAAAAGGAGCTTACGGCAATACTTACGCCTTTCGTACCTTGTAGCGCAAAACTGCCGATAATCGCGTTATTTAGCGACTTCTTCTTTCCGAACACGCCCGCGATAGCCGCGTTTTCGACGTATTTTTCGGCTATCGTAGCGATAGTCGTTTCGGCGCTATTGTTTAAAACGGTTTTTCCCGAAAAAACGCCGTCGCCCTTTATTTACGAACTGACCGACTACAAAACTCCCGACTTTAAAGCGATATTCAAAGAAGCGGCTGAAAAGACAGTTTCGTTTATGGCGAGAGTTGGAAGCGTCGTCTTTATCTGTTCGATAGCTGTGTGGTTTTTGAGCAGTTTTTCACTTTCTCTTTCCTTTTGCGACGACGTGGAAAAGAGTATTCTCGCGCAGTTCGGGAAGCTCGTGGCGCCCCTTCTGAAACCCGTGATCGGCGTTGAAAGCTGGCAGACCGCCGTCTGTTGGCTGCAAGGGATAATCGCTAAGGAACAAGTGGTCGCGTCTATGAGCGTTATCGCGCGTTCGGGCGGAACGGAAGCGATTTTTTCAAGCGCGGCGTTTGGATTTTTCGAGCCGTCGAGCGCGTACGCGTTTATACTTTTCAACCTGTTCTCGCCGCCGTGCGTAAGCGCGCTTGCCGCGCTAAAACGCGAAATCGGATTAAAAAAGACGGCTCTTGCCGCCTTGTATCAACTTATCGCTGCGTTTACGTTTTCGGCTTTGATAAGATTATTGCTCGTCGCCTTATTTTAAAGTTTGCCGCGTTCCTTTAAGAACTCCTTGAAAACGGCGGCAATTTTCCGCCTTGCTTCACGGCTCCGTTTGAAATACGGAAAGAGCATATCGAAAGCGTGTATTCTTCCCGGATACACGTCCACGTCGGCTTTTACGCCGACGTTTTTCAAATTTTTGACGTATTCGAGCGTTTCGCAGTAAAAAGGTTCGCCTTCGCATACGAAGGTATAACACTTTGGAAGGTTTGAATAGTCTTTCGCCTTCGACGGCGAAGCGTAAGCCGGAACGTTTTCGCTTTGATAAAGCTCGCCGAGATACTTTTTCCACGCCTTGCGGTTTTTACGGGTGTTCCAGAACAGCCCGCGGTTATTGCTCGACGAAGGCGTATCGTCGCAGTCGAGCATAGGGTACAAGGGAAGTTGCATATCGACTTTTATTTCGCCCTTATCTCTCGCGAGCATACACACCGCCGCTGCAAGTCCGCCGCCCGCGCTCTCTCCGCCGACGACTATTCCGTCGATACCCAAAGAGTCTTTGTTGGCGTCCATATATTCGAGAGCGGCGTAGCAATCGTTGAGCGCCGCAGGGTATTTCGCCTTGCCCGAAAGCCTGTATTCGGGCGAGATCACGACCCCGCCGAACTTTTCCGCGAGCATCTTTCCGCAAGAAACGAGCACCATTTCGGACATGCCAAGCGAATACCCGCCGCCGTGTATCCAGAGAATACCGACGACCTTCTTCGTCCGCCTTTTAGGCGACATTATTATAAGTTTCATTTTTCTTCCGCCCGTTTCTATGTGGCAGATAGTAGTTTTAAGTTTCATCGCACCTTCCGAGAATTTTATTTCAAACCGAATTTTAATTTATAAAATTATAGCCGTCGGCTTTAAGCGCCGCAACTGCCGTTTCGTATTTTTCGCTTTTCACGAAAACGTAGTCCGTATCGAACGTCGACACGACGAATACGCTTACTCCCGCTCGACGGAAGCTTCGTCGGATATCCCCGCGAGTATTCCCAAAAGCGAAAACTCGAGCGTTCCGCAAACGCGGAAGCCTTTCCAGCAGTCTTCCCTTGCGATAGTTTTTTCGGGCGCGTATTCGGTTAAGCAAACCACTGAAGTTTCGTTATCCGTCTTGCCGACGAACAAGAATTTTCCGCCTATTCCGTCGGTAACGCTTTCAGCCGTTTTACAAACTGTGAATTCGCCCGCTAAATTTTCAAGTTTTATATTTTTTCCGTTCATTTTTGCAAGTTAATCAAAGATCTTTAAATAGATTTCCCGCGAAGGAAGCGCGCCTTTATATTTTTCGTTTCGCCGCCGTAGCAGAAGCGCTCGACGACATGCGAAGGTTTAAGGCGCATAAAATCGTCCTGAACGCCGCAAACGACGAGCGCGTCGAACGAATATCCCCTTTCAAACGCTCCCGTCTTGCCAAAGAGCGAGCCGCACTCAATCTCAAAATATTTAATTAAATTTTGTTCAAATTTTGGGGTTCCCTTCATTTTGTTGGTTTTTATTTTTTTACGCCTATTTTCGTGAGAGACAAACCAGAGTTTCAACGTGGGTGCGGTTATAATAAGTGCTGACAAGCCATCATTTTTCAGGGTGTGCGACTATTACAGTGCTGATATTTTATTTTAAAGTATTGTTCAGCTTTATGAATTTTGTATCATTCATTTGCTCGTTAGTGATATATTTACCATCTTTAAATAATGCGTATGTTGTAATAGGTGTAGGAGCATTTT
>CACXHH010000100.1 GCA_902767455.1 uncultured Eubacteriales bacterium | reverse complement strand
TGACGTTTTCAATAGTCACCCCGTCGCAGCTCCACAAAGTTTCGTGGGCGTTGGGCATATTTACGTTTTTCAAAAGTATTTTTTCGGCGCGGCGAAAGGTCTTTGGCGAATAGAGTTCGCAGTTTTCAAAAGCAATATTCTTCGTGTACCACACGCCCGACCTTGCCGTTTCCTTGAAAGTACAGTTTTTGAGCTTTACGTTTTTTGAATACCATACGGGGTACTTCCACTCGAAAGAGCAGTTTTCGAGCGTGATACCGTCGCTTTCTTTAAGCGGCGATTCGCCGTCGCGAAAGACGCAGTTTTCGATTTCGAGATCGCGGGCAAAAAACAGGGCGCGTTCACCCGTAAACGTTTTCTCTTTCAGTTTTTCCATATTTCACCGTTCGGATTTGCCGTAATTTTTTTCCAACAAAGATTATACTTTAATTTAACCCGTTATGTCCATAAATATCGACCGTGTTTTTTGATTTTTACGCTTATTTTTTTAAACTATCGATAATCGTTTGCAAAAAATCGGATTTTTTATTATAATATCAACGTTCGTTCGCCGTAAAATATACGCGGCGTTTCGACGGGTAAAACAATGGATAAAACGCTAAAACCCATAAGGAAAACAGGCGAGATATTTTATATTCTCGGAACGATATTATGCTCGCTCGGCGTGTGCATGTCGGCAAAAAGCGGGTTCGGGGTATCGATGGTGGTCGCTCCGAGCTTCGTCATCTCCAACTTTTTACAGCCGAAGCTTCCGTTTTTCACCTTCGGAAACACCGAATACGTCGTACAGGGGCTGTTTATAATCGCTCTCATCATAATCGTCGGAAAGTTCAAGATAAAATATCCGCTCTCATTCGTGACGGCGGTTATATACGGACTTTTGCTCGATATGTGGCGGCTCGTTTTCGGCGCGGAAGTTTATACGGAAACGTACATGCGCGTAATTTCGATGATACTCGGCGCAGTCGTAACGGCGTTTGCGATAGCTCTATATTTGAGAACGTATCTTCCGCAGCAGGGCTACGACTTATTCGTCTACGAAATAGCCACCGAAAAAAAATTACGCATGAACGTCGTAAAATGGGTATACGACGCGTCTTCGCTCGTGCTTGCGATAGCGCTTATGCTGATACTCTTCGGAAGATTCGACCTTGAAATGATAGGCGTCGGGACGCTTATTCTCACCGTTATCAACACTCCGCTCATCGCAGGGTTCGGAAAGCTTATCGACAAGTTTTGCGATCCCGCGCCTATGTTTCCGCGCTTTGCCGAAAAGGTGTTTTCGTATAAAGCGGAAAACGCAGACGAATAGCCTAAAAACCCTACGCCGAAAAATTTTCGGCGTTTTTTTGCGTTTTTATTGACTTTTTTTATCATTATGATAAAATAATAACATTAACATACAGGAGTTTTTTATTATGGACAGAAACAATCTCCCCTACGAATATCAACCGTTATCGCCCTGGGCGTATTTTGGTTGGAGCTTAGTTTTCAACATCCCCATCATCGGTTTGGTAGCTTTGATAATTCTCTCTTTCTCCAACTCGAACATCAACAGAAGAAACTACGCAAGGTCGTATTTCTGCGTTTTGGCGATAGCTCTCATCGTCGTTCTTATCTTCGTTCTGACCGGCGGTATCGGAGCGCTCGGCGCCTTCCTTACTAATCTCGTAAAGCAATAAACCGCGGCTATAAGTCGATTATCGTAACTTTTTTATAAAAATTACGCGAGGCGGAATTATCCGCCCCGCGTTTTATTTCGTTACTTTTAAACGATTTTTTAATTTGCTTTATCGCCCCCTATTTTGAATAGGAAACGTTTTTGAAGTCGACGTAATTGACTTTTCCGACCGACGACGAGCCCATGTAAACTTCGACGACCACGCCCGAATACGCCGAGCCGTCAAGATTTCTTCCGATATAGCCGTATAGCTCGCTCGTCATCGCGATTTCAGCTGCGGTTTCGCCGTTTAAGAACAGAGTTATCGTTTCGCCGGTAACTTCCATAGCGAGCGTTATATTTTCGCTTGCGAGATTTACTTCCAAAGATACGTCCGCTAAACCGAGATCATAAAGCACGTCGCTTTTAACTCCGTCGTCGAAGCCGAATCTGCCCTTGGTGTTGGCGGCAAGATACGCCTTCTTTGCCGAAATGTCGCAGACGAAAGCGAGCATTTTCTCTTCATTGCCGACGTAAACGCCGAGTTTGGGCTTTCTCGACGAACTCGTATACGGGTAAAGAGTTCCCGAGATATCCGCCGAAATATACGCGCCGTCTTTGCTCTTACCCGAAATATCGTAAGCGTAAGCGCGCATATTGAAGGAATTCGTGCCCGAAGCGTCGCGAAGCTGAAGGTGATAGTTTTCTTTGTTAAAGCTCCACCTGTCGCTCATATCCGAATTCGCCCCGTAAGCCTTACATTTTACCGACGGCGCGTTTTTATAGTCGTAAACGAGCTTATCAAGCTGCGGATGCGAAACGTACTTTGCTACGAGCTCGACGGCTTCGGGAGCGGTGAGATCTTCCCTGTTTTCGGCGCGCGCCGCCTTCGCGGCTACCGCCATAGAAAGGTCGAGTTGCCCCGCGTCCTGCCACTCGGTCAGTTCGGGATAGCAGAAAGCTATATACGAGCCGTAAAAGACGGGGCATATAACGCGCGAGATATACACCGACGGATCTCCCGACAGGTGATAAGAAAACTTCGCGCCGCCTTCCAACCCTTCTTTGGCGACAGTTTTGACCGCCTGAACGCAGTTTTCGACGTCTTCTACTCCCGAGCCTACGCCGACGAGTTTGATAACGTCGGCGCCCTTAACGCTCTGGAACTTCGCGAACGCCACGGCTTGCTCGGCGGTAAACGTCACGCCGACATGGAAAGACATAAGAACTTCCGCGCCTAGTTCGTGCACGCCGTCGATAAAATCTTTTTGCATATTTACCGTTTCGGGATCTATCACCGTTTCGGAAGGCTTGGCGGAAACGAAGCTCATATCGTAGCCGCGAGCCGTCCAGAACGCGACGTTCTCTTGCGTCTGCGTATTGACCGTGCTTCCCGTCCAGAACATAAATCCTTGAAGGTCTACTGCCGCACAACCTGCGGCGACGGCGATCATAAGCCCGTCGCGGCGGGCTTCCTGCGAAAGCGATGAGTTATAGTTGAGCGCAAGAATGGGAAGAGCGGTGCAATTAACTATTCTTCTTATCGACTGCTCGTTCAAAAGCCCGTTTGCGTGCAGATAGTTGAGATGAAGGTCAAAACCGTCAGCGCCCTTTTCTTCGGCTATCTTCGTGGCGACGATAGCTTCTTCGACGCTCCCTTCCTTGATAACGCCCGCAAAAACGTCGTCCCCGCCCGAAAACGATGGTCTTTCGTGCGAGTTGTTTTCGTAAACGGAATAATCTCTGTAATATATTTTATTATTGTCGTTGAGTCTGAGCCAGCTTTCGGCGTACTTTTTGACGACGAAGGCGTTATTTTCGGCGTAAGTCGAAGTTTCGCCATGAACGCTCACCGTCGGGAAGAAGGCAAAAGCGGATTCCGCACTTTTACGCGGAAGAATTACGGTCACGGCTTTGTAGTAGCCGCGCTCCATAAAGTTTGCGGTTATCGTAGAGCCGATAGCCGTTTCAAAAGCTCTGTCGCGATACGTATAAACGAAAACGCTGTCGTCGCTCTCCGCACGAACGAGCCACGCATTATCGTCCGAAAGCCCTTCGTCCGCGCATTCGGTATAGTACACGCCGTATTCTTCGGCGAAATCCCCGTCCGTAATGAAAGTGACGGTCACGACGCTTGCGGAGTATTCGGCGTAAACCGTGTGGTTTGCCATCTTGATCGAGTTTGCACCGCCGTTTTCGGCGTTTTCGATAGAATAAGCGATCGTTTCGGACTCACCGCAACCGCCGCAGTAGCGTATAAGCTCGCCGTCCTTTTCGAGAGTGGCTTCCGTTACGACTTCGTAATCGCCGAACGCGTGCTCGTGGACGGGCGCCGATTGTTCCCCGCCCTGCGCGGAAGAATCGTATTCCGACGAAATTTCGCCGCCCGAAAGCTCTGCCGAGTCGTCAACGACGGAAACGGCTTCCTTGTCGCTTGATTTATCCGCTCCGCCCGATTTTTTGGCGCATCCTGTCGCCATACATAACGCGGCTACGATCGTGAGAATAATAATAAAATATTTTTTCATAATTTCCCTTGACTGCCCCCTTTATTTCGTCTAAAATAATTATAGTATAAAAAAGTCAACGAAACAAGCCAAAAAAGTAAACTTTTCGCTTAGTTTAGTATAAAAAATACAAATCGTTCACGCCGCCTGACTTTTAACGCGGCAAAGGCGCGGTATGGAAAAGTATTCAAACAAGACTCTTGAAGCCATTTCAAAGATCCCCGGCATGAGTTACGGAGATCTCAAAGGCGAATTGACGAGTTCTTTCGTCAGAAAAGACGACGACCCCGAAGATATGCCTATAATCGTTATACGCACAGGCTACACCCCGCCCACGACGGGGTATTTCGTCGAGCGAGTGAACAGACCGACGTATACGCTCGAATACGTCGTTTCGGGGATAGGCTATCTAAACAACGAAGGTCGCGAGTACACGCTTTCCGCAGGCGACGTTTACCTTTTAAAACCGTTCACGAGGCACTTTTACCGCTCTGACGACAAAACGCCCTACTCAAAGATATGGATAAATTTCAGAAGCGACAACGCCGCGCAGATACTCAAAATTCTTAAAATAGAAAACCAGACGGTCTTTCATTGCCCGGAAGCGGCAGAACTTTTCAACAAGTTTTCCGAGCTTGAAAAAATCTCGGTTTTCCGCTCGGACGTGACGTATAAAGCGACGGAATTAGTGTATTCGATATTCGCAAGGCTCGCGCAGTCGCAGAAAAACCGAGTGGACGAGATTCCTGCCGACGTGTTGAAAACGAAGGTTTTTCTCGACTGTTCGATGGCGCAAGGCGTGAGCATCAAGGACGTATGCGAGCAAACGTTTTTTTCGAGAACGCACGTTATTTCACGATTCAAAAAATACTACGGAGTAACTCCGCACCGCTACGTTCTCGACCTGAAAATGTCGGCGGCGTGTTCGCTTTTAAAAGACACCGACGAAAAGATATGCGCGATAGCGCAACGGCTCAACTTCTATAACGACCACCATTTTTCGCAGGCTTTCAAAAAAAAGTTCGGACTTTCCCCGTCGGAATACCGTAAATCTTTCAGGCGGTAAATAAGGTTTTACTCTTAACTTCTCTGCCCGCGCGGAAAATCTCTTGCAAAAAAAGCTGCGGGCTATTATAATAATATAGTGTCGCGCGGTAAACGCGTTTTACGATATTTACACCGCGCTTTACGCGGCAAATCAAGGATAGGATATGAAAGTTCTCGTTGCAATGAGCGGCGGCGTTGATTCGAGCGTCGCGGCAAAAATACTTGTCGACGGCGGTAACGAATGCGTCGGCGCCACGATGAAGCTGTACGCAAACGAAGACGCAGGCGTGGTTTCGACAGGGCACACGTGTTGCAGTCTTGACGACGTTTACGACGCGCGCCAAGTGGCTTTAAAGCTCGGTATCCCGTACTACGTTTTCAACTTCAAGGACGGATTCAAAGAAAAGATAATCGACAAGTTCATAAGCTCGTATTTAAGCGGAAAAACGCCTAACCCGTGTATAGATTGCAACAGGTTTATGAAGTTCGACAAGCTCTTCGAGCGCGCAGAAATACTCGGTTGCGACCATATCGCGACGGGGCATTACGTCCGCATTGAAAAGCACGGCGACGAATACGTCTTAAAAAAAGCCGTCGACCTTTCAAAAGACCAAAGCTACGTTTTATACTTTCTCGATCAGGAAAAACTTTCAAAGCTCATATTCCCGCTCGGAACGCTTGAAAAGACTAAAACGCGAGCCATCGCCGAAAAAAACGGGTTCGTAAACGCCGACAAGCCCGACAGTCAGGACATTTGCTTCGTGCCCGATAAAAAGTACGCCGAAGCCATAAAACGGATAAGCGGTCTATCCCCTAAGCCCGGTGATTACGTCGATATGAACGGCAAAGTTCTCGGCAAACATAAGGGCATAATCTATTACACGCTCGGTCAGCACAAGGGGCTCGGGCTCGGGATAGAAAACAAAATGTTCGTGGTAAAAATAGATCCCGAAACCAACACCGTGACGCTCGGCGCCGAAAGCGATCTTTATTCGAACGAGTGTTTGGTGACCGACGTTTCCTTCGTATCGAAAAAGCCGCCCGCGTTTCCTTTTAAATGCAAAGCCAAACTTCGCTACCGTCAGGAAGAACAGCCCGCTACCGTCTATCAATGCGACGAAGGTATCAGGCTCGTTTTCGACGAGCCGCAACGCGCTATAACGCCCGGACAAGCCGCGGTTTTATACGACGGCGACGTGGTGCTCGGCGGCGGGATTATAAAAATTCGGAATGCGTAATGCGGAATGCGGAATTAAACTGAAAATTTACGACAACGCCTTTTTCGTTGATACGAAAAAGGCGTTGATTTTATTTAAAATTATAAAGTTACGCTCGTTTTGTTTCAAGTTATAGACCGTTTGATACCGTTAGTTTACAGCATTACCGGAGAATTTCTCAAATTGACGTCGCGGATAAGGTCGTTTACCGCGTAAGCGTAAGGCTCGAGATATTCGCCTTTGTTTGCTACGTAGCCCATTTCCACAAGGTGCGCTATAATCTTCGCGCTTACGCTTTCAACGAGCAGCGTAACTTCGCTTGAATCGTACGGCGAAGCCAAAGCGTTTTCAAGCAGATCGCCGACTTCGGAAAGCTCGTTTAAGCGTTTAATCGACCTATAGAGCCACTTATAGTAAGGAGCGTACTCCCTGTTGAGCAAGAAAACGGTTGCGGCGGCGCTTGAAACGAACTCGGAAAGCGCCATAGCCGCGGCGACGCGTTCGCCGTGGTCCATACACCGTTTATAGTTATACTGTCCGCTTTGAGCCATATAAAAAAGGCTTGAAGCGAGCTTTTTTAAGCGAACGTCTTCGGGGCGTTCGTTTTTAAGATAATCGCGTATTTTCGTAAACTCGCCGAGCCCGTCGTAAAAAACCTTTCCGTTAGTGGCTTCGGCAAGGTAGAAATCGGGGATCGAAAGCCACTCGGCGTTGGTTTTCGGCAAAGTCTTTCCGCCGATATAGAAGGAATAAAACTCTTCGATAGTCTTTACGCCTTTAAAAGACGCCCCGCCTACGCTCTTGTTTTTCACGGACACGCCGAGATACTCTTTCGGGAGTTTGGAGTAAGCCCTGAAAAGCCTGAAACCGAAAACGGCGTCGTCGCGCTCGGGTATCCAGATATTGAATCCCGCGTCGAAATCGTGGTCGCGGGATTTTTCGTCGTCAAAGCCGAAGCACTCCGAGCCGTGACCGACGAGCCCCACGGCTATCTCGCCAAGATAATCGCCAAACTCTTGCTCGAGCATCTTCTTGCCGTATTCGTTATAAAAACTTTCGGATAACTCTAAACCTTTCATCTGTCGCCGCCGTAAATGACCTTCGCTACCGCTTCCAACGCGTCGGCTTCGTCGAAGCGGTTAAAATACCTTAGCGACGGAGCGCACTTCGAGATGATGAACGCGTAATTCGCGTCGTGCGGCTGGCGCGGCGAATTTATATAGTTCCAGGCTTCGTCGAGAATATCTTCAACTCTCGCCGTATCCTTTTCGTTGCGGTCGTAAACGCAATGCGCAAGGTTTATAAGCCCGATTGCGACTTCGCCGTCGTGATTGCCTTCTTCCTTTAAAATTTCGGTCGCGATAAGAAGGTTGAGTTCGGCTTCGTCGTATCTTTTCAGCTCGCAAAATGCCGACGCCCTGTTGTTTAGAAGCGCCGAATATTCAAACGTAGACTGCATATCGTTTTCAAGATATATCTTTTCGGCAGCCGAATAGTATTCGAGCCCGTTTTCGGGTTTGCCGAAAGCTTTGAGCGTGGTGGCAAGGTTTACGTAGATAGTGGCTCCCGAAACTTTTTCGTTCATGCCCGTGCTTTTTAACAGGAGAAGAACTTCGTCGATAGTCGCCATCGCTTTCTCGTAAGAGTTTGTCCTGCGGCAAAGCCCGAGCGATTCGTTGAGCACGGATAAAAGCCCCATGTCGTCGCAGAGAGCGCGCGCTTCCGTCGCCCAGGTATCTACGAGTTTATCCGCCGCCGAAAGGTCGTTCGTTTTAAAACAATCGTCCAAGGTCGAAATAAATCTCGAAACGTTTATGCGCCCGATAGGCTCTTTCGGGCAAGTTTCGCAGTTGTTTACGTTTTCCATAACTTTTACCGAATACGATTTTATTATTTATATTATACCTTATCCGACGATTAAAGTCAATCGAGATAAGATAAACGGCACCGATATTATTCAAGTCGCCGTAACTTCTTTTTTCAAAAGCGCTATTCTCTTTTTATAGTCGGGCATATACGCGGCGATAAAGCCGTAAAAATCTTTGCCGTGCCACGCGTATATCAGATGCGTCAGCTCGTGAAAGACGACGTATTCTATCGCTAAGATATCGGCTTTCAAAAGATAGTCGCTGAAAGCAAGCTCCCTTTTTTGACGGTTACACCTGCCCCACATGCTTTTCATCTTTTTGAAAACGACTGCGGGCCTCGCCATGTTCTTCGCCGCAAACACGGGCATAAACCCGTCTATAAGTCGATAAACGATACTTTTTAATGTTTCGCGCCACCATGTTGAAAATACTTTTTCGCGCTTCTTTTCGTCAAGCGCGACGGGAAGATACAGTTCGTTTTCTTCTTCGTTAAGAATAATCCGCAACTTATCGCCGAACTTTACGCAAGCGTCTTTGCCAAGGAAACGGATAAGGTCGCCGTCCTTAAAACCGATCAAATTATCGTTATATCGGTCTTTTTCTTGCTTCGCTTTCAAGTGTTTTGCTATCCACTCGGACTTGGCGCTTACGAACTTCAATATAAACGCGTCGCTCGAATATCTCGGAGCGGTGACGGTCACGCTGCCGTCGCCTTTGACGATAAGCCTTACGCTCTTAACGTTCTTTTTGACGACGGAAACTTTTACTTCGCCGTCGCTCGTTTTTACGGTTATTGTCGACATAATTTTTTGAAAACCGCGGGCGGAAAACTTTCCGCCCGCGGGTATCTTTAGTTTAAGGCGTTAATCGACCTATTGACAGACTTTTATATTTCTTCAACGGTAAGATGCTCTAAAATTTCAAGGTACTTTTCTCTCGTGAAAAGGCTCGTTCCAGGGGTGGTGACCGAAGCCGTGCCCGCGGCGACGGCGCGTTTTAAAGTGGTGCGCATATCGTCACCGTCTTCCAAGGCAAGGCACGTTGCCGCGATCATACTGTCGCCCGCGCCGACGGTCGAATTGACCGCGACGTTTTCGCTCTTTGAAAAGTAAGTATGAACGCCGTCGGTATATATCGCGCCGCTTCGCCCAAGCGAAACCATTACCCTTTGCGCGCCCGAGCCGGTAAGCTCTACGGCGCACTCTTTGATCTCTTCTATTGAAGTAATATGTCTTCCGAAATAGTTTTCAAGCTCGTAAAGGTTGGGTTTTATCATATACACGCCTGCCCTTAAAGACTGTTTAAGGTCTTCGCCCGCGCAATCGATGATAATGCGCTTGCCTTCAGGCACGCTTTTAATCAGCTTGAAGTAGTAATCGGACTCGACGCCGCTCGGCAAGGAGCCTGAAATAACGACCGTGTCTGCGCTTTCTGATAGCGAAGTGACTTTTGACAAGAGTTCCTTTCTGCCTGCGGTGGAAACGTAGTCACCCTTGTCGTTTATCTCGGTCATCATAGACTTGCCGTCGATAATTTTATAGTTTACGCGAACGTTGCCTTCCATCCACACGAAGTCGTAAGGTACGCCTTCGTTTTTTAAGAAGCGCTCGAAACGGCGACCGCCGGTTTCGAACATGAACCCGCTCGCTAAACAATCACCGCCGAGGCGTTTAATGCCAACGGCGGTGTTAAGCGCCTTGCCCGAAGTGTTTTCGATCTTATCTTCCAAGCGGTTGAGCCGCCCGACTCTAAAATCTTCAATTTCCAACGTGCAGTCGATGCACGGATTTGGGCAAACCGTCAATATCATGATTACTCGGCTTTAGCTGCCTTTGCGTCAGCGATGATCTTGTCCTGAGCAGTGGGCGGAACTTCTTCGTATCTGACGAATTCAGCTTTGAATCTGCCCCTGCCTTGCGTCATCGAACGAAGGTCGATAGCGTATTTCGTAAGTTCGGCCTGCGGAGCTTCGGCTTCGACGATGGACTTGCCGTTCTTCTGGTCGGTACCGAGAATTCTGCCGCGGCGCTTGTTCATATCGCCCATTACGTCGCCCATGTAAGAATCGGGAACGACGACTTCGAGATGCATTATAGGCTCCAAGATGCACGGAGAAGCTTTTGCAACGCCTTCCGCGTAAGCGAGTTTAGCGGCGGTAACGAAAGCTATTTCCTTGGAGTCGACGGGGTGATACTTACCGTCGAACAGCGTGCATTTGAGATTTACCATCGGGTAACCGGCGAGAACGCCTTCCTTGATGGCTTCGCGAAGACCTTTGTCTACCGCGGGGATGAACTGTTTGGGTACCGCGCCGCCGACTACCGCGTCAACGAATTCGTAAACGCCGTCTTCCGCGCCCGGCTCAAATCTTACCCAGCAGTCACCGAACTGACCTGCGCCGCCCGACTGTTTCTTATGTTTACCTTCGGCTTCGGCGGTCTTTCTGATAGTTTCGCGGTAAGCGATCTTGGGTTCTTTAAGAACTGCTTCGGAACCGAATTTGCTCTTCAACTTCTTGCATATAACGGCTATCTGAGTATCGCCGAGCCCCGAAAGAAGCATTTCGTTGGTTTCGGCGTTTCTCGAAACGGAGAAGGAAATATCTTCGTCTTTGAGTTTGCTTAAGCCGCCGAATACCTTGTCTTCTTCACCCTTCTTCGCTGCGGATACCGCCATCGAATACACGGGAGCGGGCATCTCGAACGCGGGGAAGACAAGTTCCGTGGAATCTGCAAGCGTATCGCCGGTGGCGGTGTCGGCAAGTTTTGCAACGGCGCCGATGTCGCCCGCGGTGATGGTGGAAGCGTTATCCTGCTTTTTGCCTTTGATGTAGCAAAGACCGCTCATCTTTTCGTCGTTGGACTTGGAAACGTTCTTGAGCGTGGTGCCGTTGGAAACGGAGCCGCGGATAACTTTGAATATATTGAGCCTGCCGACGAACGGGTCGACTATGGTCTTGAATACGTGGATAAGCGTGCCGCCGTTTTCGGAGCAGGCAACTTCAACGGGTTCTCCGCCTTTCAAAAGCGTATAGGGTTTTGCTTCGTCGGGAGAAGGAATAAGGGAGATAATTCTGTCCATAAGATTGAGAACGCCCTTATTGAGTAAACCCGAGCCGCCGAATACGGGGATACAACTGCAAGTCTTTACGCCGATCTTGACGCCTTTGTCGATTTCTTCGGAAGAAAGCGCGCCTTCTTCAAAGAATTTTTCCATAAGCGCGTCGTCGTTGCCGGCGGCGGATTCGGTAAGTTCGGCAAGAGCGTTTTCGTATTCGCCGTTAAGTTCGGCGGGGATAGCGCCCGAAAGCGCGCCCTTATCGTCGAAGAATTTACCGGAAGCGATGTCTACCCAGCCGGCAAACTTGTCGTTCTTCATATAGGGAACTATCATCGGAGCGATAGCCTGCGGATATTTTTCACGGATAGCCGCGAGCGTATCGGCAAAACGAGTGTTATCTTTATCGAGCCCGCTCACGAAGATCATCGTGGGGATCTTATGATTAAAGCAATACTCAAGGCACAGCTCTGTACCTACCGTCATAACGCCCGAAGCGCTCGTAACTATAACGGCGCCGTCGGCAACGGCAAGAGCTTCTATCATTTCGCCTTCGTAATCGAAGAAGCCGGGAACGTCTATAACGTTGAACTTGTAGCCGTTATATTCGCCGTAGGCAACGGATAAGGAAATGGAAGTCTTTCTTGCAACTTCTTCGGGATCGTAGTCGGAAACGGTGTTACCGTCGTCGACTTTACCCATTCTGTCAATAGCCTTGAGGTTGAAAAGCAAAGCTTCGGCAAGAGTCGTCTTGCCTTCGCCGGCGTGACCTATCAATGCGATGTTTCTGATGTTTTTGATGTTTGCCATATTGTCCACCCTGAAAATGTGATAATCATAAAATAGCGTAAACGCAATTTCTGTCTTCTATATTATAATGTAATACAAGACATTTTTCAAGGGTTTTTTGAAAATTATTTATTATTTTTATCAATTTATATCGTTTTTTTATCGCGTGGGCGAAAAACGGTCGCTTTTTTACCCGATTTTAACGATTATTTGCAAAAATAACGCGTAAAAAAGGGGCTGTCGCAAGTTGATAATTACGATTTGCGACAGCCGATTTTTTTACAGCGAATATTGATTTGAATAAAAAAACAGCCGTATAGCACGATTTTTCGTGTTATACGGCAATTTTAAACAGAGGACTTGTGGATAAAGCCCTCTTTTTGTTGTTGTCTTGAGTTATGCTGTATCTTTCAATTTGAACAAATCTTGGTTAAATCGGTCGTTTTCTAATCTTGAACATAATTTGCATATATCAAAG
>CACXHH010000099.1 GCA_902767455.1 uncultured Eubacteriales bacterium | reverse complement strand
GCTTCGCTCGTTCTCAACAACCAGCTCCGCTATCAAGGAAACGCCGTTTTCGCGATGATAGGGTTAGTCACGGGAGCGTTACTCAATATCGGGCTCGATCCGCTGTTCATATTCGCCTTCGATTTAGGCGTTAGCGGCGCGGCGTGGGCTACGATCATAAGTCAGTTCGTAAGCTTCGTAATACTTTGGATAGGCTGTAAAAAGAGCGATAATCTCAATATAAAACTTAAAAAATTTACCTTTAAAATGAAGTATTTCGTCCAGATCGCCCGCGGCGGACTTCCTTCGCTTCTTCGTCAGGGGCTCGGCGGGCTGTCGATAATGGCGCTCAATCACGTCAGCGGAACGTACGGCGACGAAGCCGTCGCCGCCATGGCGATAGTTTCGAGAATAACGGCTTTTTTAAGCTCGGCGACGCTCGGTTTCGGGCAGGGATTTCAGCCCGTTTGCGGTTTCAACTACGGCGCCAAAAAGTACGACAGAGTTAAAAAAGCCTATCTCTTCTGTATACAGGTCGGAACGCTGTTTTTACTGATAGTATCTGCGATAATGTTCGTCGCTGCGCCTTGGCTGATAACTATGTTCCAAAGAAACAACGAAGAAGTCATCGCAATAGGCACGGCGGCGCTACGCTGTCAGCTCACCACCCTTCCGCTCGCCGCGACGATAATTTTATCGAATATGATGTTCCAGACGATGGGAAAGGTCGGCAGGGCAACGCTTCTCGCCATGTCGCGACAGGGGATATTCTTTATCCCGTCGGTGCTTATTTTGCCGCTTTTTTTCGGAATAAACGGCGTATTTATTTCTCAATGCGTAGCGGACTTCTGTTCGTTTGCGATAGCCGTTCCGCTTGCCGTAAATCAATTCGGAAAAATGACGAGAGCGCTCAAAGGAGAGTTCGTAAAAGACGTATAAAAAAAACCGCAGAAAACTGCGGTTTTCCTTTTAGTCCGTCGGAAGTTCGACGGATTCGTTTACCTTTGAATAAGTGATTGTGATATCTTGTTTGCAAGCCGCGTTGAAAATTGCCATTTTCGCGTTGTATTCGGCTTTTACGTTGACTTTTACGGGCGTAAAATCGGGTTTGATCTCAAGAGTTAAGACGAGTGAAGTGAAGCTCGGAAGCTCTGAAAGACTGCCCGATTTTTTCATTTGCACTTTTATAGCCGAAGTGGAAGCTTCCATATCGAGTTCTATCTTGTAAACGTACGTCTTGCCAAAGCTTAAAAGTTCCGTGTTTTTAACGGCTCCCGCGCCTACCGTGTAGCCTTCGATACATTCGGCGAAAGGATAAACGCCGTAAACGCCCGCGTATTCGGAAAGTGAAGCGTTAGTATAGGTTGTGTCGTCTTTTTCTTTATATCTTACCGAGCCGCCCTTAAAATAAGCCGTATGCGCTATATTTACGAACGAAGAATGCGATTCGTTGTGAAGATAACCTTCGTCGCCTTTTTTTATAAGACGGGCGCTTATAGTCTGCGTAACGGAAATTATCATATTCGCGACGGTGGCGCCTTCTGTAACGGCTTCAAAGCTGTCGAGAGCGGCGTATTTTTGCGCGTATATAACGGGAATATCGTTGACGTTTTCAACGTCCGCAACGGTCATTACGGGCGTAGTTTCGCCTACGGAAGTATCTGCGGAAGCTTCTGCGGAAGTATCATCGGAAGATGCCGCCGAAGCGCTCGTATCCGAGCCGCTTGAAACGCTCGGGGAAGACGTAGCGCCGTCGCCGTCGCAGGAAACGGCGAAAGAGAGTAAAATCGTACAAATAAGTAATGCAATCAGTTTTTTCATGTCAATCCTTTTATAGTTATAGATTTTAAGGTTTAACGTAAGTAAATATACAGATAAATACCTATCCATTGAATAATGGCGCCGAACAGAACGAAGAAATGCCACAGAAAATGCGAAACTTTCTTCTTTATCGCAAAGGGAATTATACCGAGCGTATAAATAACTCCACCGCCGAGTATCCACAAAAAGAGCGAAAGGTCTTCGGTTATCATTTTCGGAACAAACAAAAGAGCGCTCCAACCGAGTATCACGTACAGCGGAAAGTGTAACCATTTAAGCTTCGTAGGTCCGAAAACGCCGATAAAGGTTATTCCCGTAGCTATTATAGCCCATTGTACGGCGCAGAAAACTATTCCGAACGTTCCGCCGTAATAGCATAAAAGTATCGGGGTAAATGTGGCGCCTATAAGAAGATATATCGAAGAATAATCGAATCGACGGAACAGCCGTTTGACCTTACTGCCGTATCTGAAAGCGTGATACAGACAGCTCATCGTAAACATTACGAACAGCCCGAAAAAGTAAACGACGGCGCCGACGTATTGCTCGGTCGTTTTGGCGCTTATAAGCATCAGAACGAACGCGACGATCGAAAAAACCGAGCCTACGCCGTGCGTTACCGAGTTGCCTATCTCTTCGAGAACCGAACGCCGCGGCGGATTTGCTACGACGTTATATTCGTCGCTGTCGAAATATTCGTCAAGGCGGGTCTTATAGTCGTTTTTGATAGCTTTTTTCTCGATTTTGTATTCTTTTTTCGCTTTTTTGCGTTGACTTTTGTAATCGCTTCTTATTTCCTTTTGAGTCATAACCTTCCCTAAATAAATCGGATAAGACGTTTAACGTTCCGCAAACGAAATCTTTAACGGTCTGAACGCATTTGTTACCGTGTTAAGTATTTTCAGTATAATATTTTTTTGCAAAAAAATCAACTTTTAAAATCACTTTTTTGAAAAAACCGTAAAATTTAAGTCCTTATCTTTTTTTGCACGAAAAAAGGCGTCGTAACAACTGCTTTTCGTAATCGAAAAATTGTTAAACGAATAATATCGGGTAAATTCAATGAATTACGATAATATTCGGCGCTCGCCACGCTCGCGCTATCGGCAGGTCGCCTTTTCCAAGTAATACAAGAAAAAAGAGATAAGCTGTCGCCTATCTCTTTTTGTGGAGCTGCTAACCGGATTTGAACCGGTGACCCCGTCCTTACCAAAGACAAACCCTAAATTCGCTAAGGAAATGCCCTACTCTCCATCAACCATAGAAATATACAATATATTGTGTTTTTCTATACCATATTATATATTATAATACAAGAGCAAAATATTTGCAAACAACAAAAAGTATTTTTATCTGCAAATGTCTGCAAATATTCAGGTTTAGGCAGGCTTAGTCCGTCAATTAAGGGGCTGTCGCGTTAAGCGGCGGCCCCAAAATATTTTAAAAGAAAAAACGGCGTTCAAAATCCGAAAGGAGGTTGAACGCTCGC
>CACXHH010000098.1 GCA_902767455.1 uncultured Eubacteriales bacterium | reverse complement strand
GGCGGAGAGGACAGGATTCGAACCTGCGGTACGTTTCCGTACACGACATTTCCAATGTCGCACCATCGACCACTCAGACACCTCTCCACAGTCGATTATCGCAAACTTTTAAATTGTCAGCTTAAATATTATAAGATATTACGCCGTTTTTGTCAAATAATTTGACGATGTTTTTTTCGTTACGTAAAAATAAACGGACGAAACAAAAAAAACGAACGCCCTTCTGCGGTTTCGGCGTTTTAAGCGGCGCGTATCACGTACTGGCGCGCGTTCGATAAGGCTGAATACCGGGCGAAACAAGCCGCGCAAGGCGGCGAAGCGGCTATTCTTTTGCTATTCAGTTCAAAAATCATTGAATTTTAAAAAATCGTGTGTTATACTATTAAAAAAGTATTTTATTAAACGCTATCGGGATCAATACAGATGAACGGTTTTGACGACAACCTTAATTTACTTAAAGACAAACTTCCGCTCGTTACCTCGGCAAGCGGCGCTACCGTAAACGGAAAGACCTTCGGGGCGACGTTCGAAGTCATCGCCGGCCCGTGTTCCGTGGAGAGCGAAGACTCCGTCGTAGAATGCGCGCTTGCGGTAAAGAAAGCGGGCGCAACGATGCTGCGCGGCGGCGCTTTCAAGCCCCGCACTTCTCCGTACGCTTTTCAGGGGCTGAAAAAAGTCGGGCTCGATTATCTCGTAAAGGCGGGGCGGCTCGTCGGGCTTCCGACAGTAAGCGAAATAATGTCCGTTCGCGATATAGACGCCTTTGCCGACGTTGACGTTTTGCAGATAGGCGCGCGCGACATGCACAATTACGAGCTTTTAAGGGAAGTGGGCAGATCAAACAAGCCCGTTTTGTTGAAACGAGGTTTTTCTTCGACTATCGAAGAGTGGCTCTCGAGCGCCGAATATATTCTTTCCGAAGGAAACGAGAACGTTATTCTCTGCGAGCGCGGCGTAAGAAATTACGCGGCGGTAGGCAAAGGAATACTCGATTTTGCCGCAGTCGACGCCGTAAAACGCGTAACGGGGTTGCCCGTTATAGTCGATCCGTCGCACGTGAGCCCGAGCGGAAAGGGCGTGGGCTCGCTTGCTCTTGCGGCGGCGGCGGTAGGCGCCGACGGCGTGATGATAGAAACGCATATATCGCCTTGCACGGCGCTTTCGGACGCCGAACATCAGATAACCCCATCTGAACTTGAAACCATCGTAAATTCGACGAAAACACTTTTGGGCGCCCTCGGGCGGCAGACGGCGGATAAGAGATAATAATGGTCACGATACCTTTTGACACGACGAAAAGTTCAACCGTGTACGTAGAAAACGGGCGAGAAGCTCTTTCGTCCGTTCTCGGCGAAGTTTTTTCGCGCGCAAAGCAGATAGCGGTAGTCGTCGACGAAGCCGTATTTACTCTTTACGGAAACTATTTCAACGGAGTTTTCTCCGATAAGCGTTTGTCGTTTTTCGTCGTCAAGGGCGGTGAAAAATGCAAAACGCTCGGTACGTACGAACGAATCGTCAACTTCGCGCTTTCTCTTGGGCTTCGCAGAAACGACGGCGTTATTGCTTTCGGCGGCGGCTCGATAACGGACGTTACGGGTTTCGTCGCGGCGACTTATCTGCGCGGAGTGACCTTCGCGAGCGTTCCAACCACTCTTCTTGCCATGGTCGACGCGGCTATCGGCGGCAAGAACGGAATAGATTTCGGAGAGATAAAAAACTGTCTCGGTACCTTTTACGATACCGCGGCGGTCTACTGCGATCTTGATTTTTTGAAAACTCTTCCGCCGCGCGAACTCGAAAGCGGGTACGGCGAAGTTATCAAATACGCCTTTCTCGGCGCGCGGATAACGGCTGACGAGATAGCCGCTCAAACGCCGTCGATAAAGCTTGTTTCCGAGTGTATAAGAGTCAAAAAATCGTTCGTTTCAGTCGATTATAAAGACGAGAGCACGCGAAGATTTTTAAATCTCGGGCACACGTTCGGGCACGCTATCGAAAGCTTGTCAGGCTTTACTTTATCGCACGGCGAGTGCGTTCTAAAAGGCTTGGCGCTGTCGCTGAAGGTTGCTAAAAAACTTCAAGGTTTAAGCGACGAAAACTACGCTCGGGCGATGAAGCTTCTCGGCGTTCGCGGGCACGACCTTTCTTGCCCGTACACTCCGAAAAAGCTTGAAACTTTTTTGAAATACGATAAAAAATTCGACGGCTCGGCCGTTGATTTCATAACTTTTGACAGCGAACTCAACGCGGTGACGGACAAACTTACCCTATCCGAGCTCGTCGGAGCGATAAGATGAAGGCTACGGTATTCAGATCGGATATCGGCGGAGAGTTTACTGCACCGCCGTCCAAATCTTACGCTTTAAGATACCTTATCGCGGCTTTTTTGAGCGGTGAAAAGGTGACCGTTTGCGACGTAGGCTCGTCAAAGGACGTTTTTTACGCGCTCAAAGCGCTTTCCGCTCTCGGTGCGCAATACGACTTACGCGGCGGCGACGTCGCTTTTTCCGGACGTAAAGACGTTGATAACGCCGTTATCGACTGCGGCGAAAGCGCCACGCTCTACCGTATTCTTTTATGCGTTACGGCGGCGCTCGGCGTAAAAGCCCGCTTTATAACTTCCGATACCCTTGCCGCGCGTCCGCACGACTCTCTCATAAAACTGCTTAACGAACACGGAGCGAAAACGGACGGCGTTTTTCTTTCGGGGAAGCTCACGGGCGGAATATACGAAGTCGACTGCAAGCTCACGTCGCAGTATCTTTCGGGGCTGTTGTTTGCGTTGCCGCTTATCGGCGGAGTACGCGTCGACACGCCCGACAAGCCAGTCAGCGCGCCGTACGTCGCAATGACGCTCGCCGTGTTGAAAGATATGGGCGTAGAGTGGGAAAGACGGGATAATCGTTTCGTTTTAAACGCGGCGAAGGCTTTCAAGCCGCGCAGTGATAAATTGATTATAGAAGGCGACTGGTCGGCGGCGGCGTTTGCGTTTGCCGCGTGTTCGAGCGGTAACGTCGTCCGCGCGAAAGGTCTTGACGGCGAAAGCCTTCAAGGTGACAGAAGGCTTAAAGAGATATTCAGTAAGTTCGGGTTTGAAGTTTCCGTCGACGAAAACTTCGTCGAAGCGAAGGCTCCCGAACGCCTTACCGCCACGACGGTTGACTGCGAGCATATCCCCGATCTCGTGCCGGCGCTTGCGGCGCTTAGCGCTCGGGCTTGCGGCGTAACGACGCTTAAAAACGTTGCTCGGCTCAGATACAAGGAAAGCGACAGGATATCGGCGATAAGCGCCGTTCTCGAAAAGTTTTCCGTTTCTTGCGGATTTGACGGGAGTGACCTTATAATAACCGGAAACGGCGGAAAGGAAATAAACACGCCTTCACGCGTTTATATAGATTGCGCCGATCACCGTATAGCAATGCTTGCGGCGGCGCTTGCAAGCGCTTACTCCGTCGGCGGAGCCACGCTCGTCAACGCCGAATGCGTAAATAAATCTTATTCGTCGTTTTTCGACGACCTTATTCGTTTGAACGGGAGAGTTTCTTATGTCGATATTTAACGGAAAAGCGTTGACGGTGGAGATTTTCGGAAGCTCTCACGATAAGTTTATCGGAGCCAAGGTAAAAGGGCTTCCTAAGTTTAAATACGATACGGTCGCTCTGCAAGCTTTTCTCGATCGCAGAAAGCCGCAACTTGACGTTTCCACGGCGAGAAAAGAGCCCGACATACCCGCAATTTCCGTCAGCGGCGACGAATTGACCGTGATTTTTGAAAACCGTGACGTCGTTTCTTCAGATTACGCCGATCTGTACGGCAAGCCGCGCCCGTCGCACGCGGACTACTCCGCGTATTTAAAGTACGGCACGCTCGATTTTTCGGGCGGCGGAAAGTTCTCCGCCCGTATGACGGCTCCGCTTTGCGCCGTCGGCGGACTGTGTCTACAGCTTCTGGAAAAGGAAAAAGTTTCCGTCGCGGCGTACGTTTCAAAGGTCGGGAGCGTAAAAGCGCGCTCGTATAGAGACGGGCGAATTTTGATAGACGATATAGTCGGGCTTCGCGGCAAAAACGTGCCGTCGCTTGATAAAATGCAAGAAATATTAAACGAAATTACAGCCGCCAAAAATCGCGGTGACAGCGTAGGCGGGCAGATCGAGTGCGTCGTTTCGGGCGCGATAGCGGCTCTCGGCGCGGAATTGTTCGATTGTCTGGAAGGAAAGATCTCGCGTCTTCTGTTCGCTATCCCGGCAGTTAAAGCCGTGGAGTTCGGGCTTGGCGTTTCCTTTGCCGAAAGCTACGGTCACGCGGTAAACGACGGGCTGTTTTACGACGGCGAAAAAGTTGCGTTTTCGTCCAACAACGCGGGCGGGATATGCGGCGGTATAGCCGACGGAAGGGATATAACCTTCCGCGCGACCTTTAAGCCCACGCCTTCGATTGCCGCAAAGCAAAACACCGTCGATCTCGTATCGAAGCGCAACTGCGTTATCGGGATAGGCGGCAGGCACGACGCGTGCGTATGTTTAAGAGCCGTGCCGTCGGTCGAGAGCGCCGCGGCGATAGCCGTTCTCGACGAATTATTGAGCGATAAAACGCGCTCGGCGTGAAATATCGGCGTTCAGCCGCTTTTTAAAGGATGAAATTATGGAAGATCTCAAAGCTTTAAGAAAAGAAATAGACGCTCTCGACGAGCAACTCGTAAAAGTTTTCGTCGAAAGACTTTCCGTCTGCGAGCGGATAGGCGAATTCAAGCGTATGAACGGCATGCCCGTCGTCGACCAAGCCCGTGAAGAAGAGATTTACGCGAAGCTCGAAAAGGGGCTCGACGAAAAGACTTACGGCTTTGTTAAGAGCCTGTATAAGAGAATTTTCACTCTTTGCGCGGCTTGTCAGAAGAAATAAGCATAAGGCGCAGTCAAGCCGCTCAGGGCGGTTGCTTTATTATAACAAGGCAAGAGTTATCTTGTCGGTTTTAACTTGTCATGAAATACTTCCTTTTGGGCAGAAATATAAAAAACAGCCCGTCACCGCAGATACACGAAAAGTTCGGGCTCAACTATTCCGTTTGGGAAGTTACCGAAGCGGAGATACCGTCTATCCTGTCCGATAAGGATTGCGGCGGTTTCAACGTGACTATTCCGTTCAAGAAAACTATTTTACCCTACCTTGACGGCGTTTCTGAAAACGCGAAAAACTGCGGGTGCGTAAACGTCGTGAAAAGGGCTGGCGATAAGCTTTTGGGCTTTAACACCGACGTTTACGGCATGGAATATATGATCGGACGGACGGGTTACGGCTTGAAGGATAAACGCGTGCTTATTCTCGGCGGCGGCGCCACCAAGGACACGGCTACTTTCCTTGCGAAAACGCAAGGCGCGGCGAGCGTCGACTTCGTTTCGAGAAGCGGAAAAATAAATTACGAAAACTGTTACGACCTTAACTATACGCAGGTGATAATAAACGCCACCCCCGTCGGCGGAGAAAGCTGTAAAGACGAGTTGCTCGCGGATATCTCAAGGTTCGGTCGTCTCGAAGCCGTGTTCGACTGCGTTTATTCGCCGCTGAAAACGCCGCTTTTATTCGACGCCGAAAAACTCGGCTTGATAGCCGCCGGCGGGCTTTCAATGCTCGTAAAGCAAGCCGCGCTCTCCTACGAGATATGGACGGATAAAAAAGTAAGTGAAAACGCCGTAAACGAAGTTATAGGCGAACTTATCGGACAAAAACTCAATATCGTTCTCGTCGGTATGCCGGGGGCGGGAAAGACTTTCGTCGGGCGTTTGGCGGCGCAGGCGCTCAATAAAAAATTTATCGACGTCGACCGGGAGATAGAGCGTGTTTTCGCAAGCTCTTGCGAAACGATTATCGAAAAAGAAGGCGAAACAGCCTTTCGCGAAAAGGAAGCTCTCGTCGTCAAGAGGATATCGAAGGAAACCTGCGGAGCCGTGATAGCTACGGGCGGCGGTGCGGTCGAGAGAAGCGAAAACGTCAAGGCGCTTAAAGCAAACGGATTCGTCGTTTACGTCGAAAGGGAACTGAAATTGCTTTCGTCAAGCGGCAGGCCGCTCTCGAAAACGCGCGGCGTGCAAGAGCTTTTTGAAAGTCGGAAAGAAAAATATATCGAAGCCGCCGACGCGGTAGTAAAAAACGACCGCGAACCCGATTTTTGCGTAAAGGAGATAATAAGAGCTTATGAAAATTATCGTGATAAACGGGCCTAATCTCAACATGCTCGGCGTACGCGAGCCGAAAATTTACGGCACGCGCGACTACGCGGCGCTTTCGTCGTTTATCGCGGAAGCGGCGGAAAAATACGGGGTTGACGTAAAAGTCGTTCAGCATAACGGCGAAGGCGATATGGTCACGGAAATACAGAACGCTCTCGGGGCGTTCGACGCAATAATAATAAACGCCGCGGCGTACACGCATACGAGCGTAGCTATTTATGACGCGTTGAAAGCCGTAGCGATACCCACCGTTTCCGTGCATCTTACGGATATAAACGCCCGCGAAGATTTCAGAAAAGTCGATTTTATTTCGCCGTGCGCCGAAAAGTCGTTTGTCGGCATGGGTTTCGACGGCTACGCCGCCGCTATCGGCTACCTTGCCGAAAAGTACGGAAATCAATAGTTTTCGCAAAAAACACGCGCAAAAAAGCTGAAAACCGTTATCTGTTTTCAGCTTTTTTTTGTGGATAATAAAGTCGCAATAATCAGCATCGTTAATCTATCGTAATAAAAAAGCAGTGATTACTCACTGCTCGTTTTCGTTATTTGATGAAGTTTCCGTTTTATCACGTTTTTTGTAATCGTTTGCCGACTTTGAAATCGGAAGCTTTACTAATAGACTCGGCTGTCCCGCCGCAATTACGTAATATAATTGCGGCGGGTTCAAACGCTCGAACACTTGGCGGAGAAAGCGGGATTTGAACCCGCGCTACGATTCACTCGTACTACTCCCTTAGCAGGGGAGCCCCTTCAGCCACTTGGGTACTTCTCCATAACTGAATCAAAAAAACATTTTCTTCGATTTGCTTATACATAATAGCACAAATATTTGCTTTTGTCAAAGTATTTGTCAAAAATTTTCGTAAAAAGTGCTTTTCTATTTATTTGCTCGCTTTTATCTCGTTTTTTTCGAGAAAGTCTATATTTTTTACCGCGAAAAAAGCCCGCCGTATTTCGCATCTTGCGAAATACGGCGGGCTGAACTTTTTTTTGTTTTACGACGGGATACACCTTTAAATGCAAAGCCCTTCGCTCGGCGGGCGACCGTCTACGAGTTTAGTCGCGGCAATCTTTAAGCCGAAGGGCGCGGCTTATCAGTCGCCTTTGCCGATGATGATGGTGGAAACGTCCTTATCGCTGACGTAAGTTTCGGGCAGTATGCCGTTCCACTGTTCAATATAATAATACTCGATAAGTTTTTGCGTTCCGACTTTAAGTTCTTCCGCCGTAACTTCCGTGCCGTCGGCTTTATAAAGTTTATTGATGCCGTCGGTATCGGTGACGACCGTCCAGCCGTTGATGGAAGCAAGGCGCTGCATTGCGATAGCCGCTTCCTTCTTGCCCTGATACTCGGCGCTGTCGGCACCTATTTCGGCGACGAGCTTATCGGCTTCCGCCTGAATACGCGCGACTTCCGCGTTCGCGTTGGCTTCTATTTTGGAACGTTCCGCCGCTTGCTGGGCTTCCATGGTCTTTTGTTCCTGTTCGGTCTGCGCTTTGAGTTTGTTCTGAACGGCGACCTGTTTTGCTTCGACGGCGGCGGTAAATTCGTCGGTGAAGTCCATATCTTCTATTGCCGTTGAAACGACTTCGATATTGTATCTTTCGAGCTGGTCACCTAGAAGCGCTTCGATGTTGTTTGCAAGCTCGTCGCGATTGCCGATAAGGTTTTCCGCCGTGTAGTGCGCGGTTATCGTCTTTACGCTTTCGGCTACGCTCGGCGTGATTACGGTGTCGTAATACTCGGTGCCGACCGTCTTATAAATTTCCTGCGCGTTGGTCTTCTTGATCTGGTAGTTGAGCGTGT
>CACXHH010000097.1 GCA_902767455.1 uncultured Eubacteriales bacterium | reverse complement strand
GCCGACCGACATGGAGATCGTACCCGATATATTATTATATATAATGATACCCGCCGCGCCTTTATCTTTGAGCGCTATACGGATCTTCTCTTCAAACGTCGTCTGTCCGCGCTTGACGAGAACTACTTTGCCTTTATAGTAATCGTTGTCGTAGAAGTAGTCGGAAGCTCTGCCGATACTCGGTATCTTGACGTATTCGACTTCGGCGTAATCGGGATCGGAAGTGTAACCGTCGGTGTAAAGCTTCTTTAAGAGATCGTCTACGAAGTTCTTGGTTTTAGCCGCCGAAGTGTTGGCTTCGTTGAAGTATATAATGTGATCGCCGTAGAGAAGATACGGAGTCATAACGCCGTTGACGGACGCTACCGAAAGCGCCATATCGTAAGTGGACGGCGAGCCTACCGTGCCCGAATCGGGGTTTCTCGTAAGACCGTTGGTACCGTTTTTAGTAGAAGAAAACGTTGCGTTGTAGCTGTTGGAAGCGGCGACTATTAAAGAGATGCCGGCTTCTTTTATTTCTTCGTAAATGGAAGTTACGGCTTCCCCGTCGATCTCTCTCGAAAAGCCGCACGATGTACCGAGCGACATATTGATAACGTCTACGCCGAGCTTGACGCAGTCTTCCAAAGCCGCAAGTATCCAGGACGATTTAGCGCCTTCGGCGGTATCCGAGAAAACTTTCATTATCGCGAGCTGTGCGTTGGGAGCAACGCCCGTGATGGTGTCGTCGTTACCGGCGATAACGCCCGCAACGTGCGTGCCGTGTTCGGAGTTTATGGGGAGAACGTCGGGATCTTTGTCGGCGTAGTCGTAAGCGTAAGGCACCTTACGGCTGACGTAAACGTCTTCGCCGGTAAGACCTGCCGTGAGCTTTGCCGCGGTAGTTTCGTTCACGAGATCGGAAACTTTTTTGAGCGTGTACGCTTCGTTTGCCGTCGTGAAGTTTTCAACGCTGAACGCCGTGTGCGTATAGTCAAGCCCCGTGTCGAGAACGGCTACGATAACGCCGTCGCCCTGATATTCGGAATCGGAACTGTCGAAAATACCCGTTTCGTAGACTTCGACGAAGTTATGAACGACTTCCGTTTCGCATTTTGCGTACGTTTCGCCTACGATCAAAGTGGCGTCGCCGCCCAAAAGTGCGTTCAACGCCCCGAACTGCGAAGCTTTTACGGTCATCTCGAAACCGCTGAAAATGGTGTCGTACTTTTCGCCTTCGATATAGTTGATGCCGCTCGCGTCGATACGCTTTAATAAAGCTTCTCTCTCTTTTTCGACGTTTTCAGCCGTTTCGAGAGCTTCTTTCGTGGCTGCGTATTCGCTTACGGAAAGCGATTTATCGCTTTCCTTATAGCCGTTCATGACCGACGGAACGTTCATTTTTACGATGACGGAGATCTCGTCGTCGGACGCGACCGCTTTGGGAAGCTTCATCACGACGTTTTCGTCAAAGTATTTTTCGATGCCCGTATCGACGAGCCCCGTCACGTTGCGAACCAACGAAACAATGCCTTCGCCCGTTTTAGCGACGGCTTCTTTGTTCGAGTTTGCAAAGATGCCGCTCGCCGTAAGACAGGCAATAATCGTCAGCGACAATATTCTGATGGATATTCTGATTGATTTTTTCATCGTCCTGATTCCTTTTTAAGTTCGGAAATAGTGATTAACGAACAATATTAACGCTAATAAAGTAAAGCGTTCTTTTAGTTCTTTTACCGCCGTAAACACAGTAAAGGAGTGCGTCCTTTACCGTGTTTTGCGGTCGATTTAAATGATTATTTAATTTTTTCGACTACGGCTTTGCCGTTTTCGATCTTCACCGAATATTCTTCGCCGTTTACGCCTTTGACCGAATAAGTCTGCGTTTCATCGTCGAAGACGACTAAATCGAGCTTTAACGAGCCTTTTTCCTTGGAAACGAAGTAGATAAGTTCGCCGTTGGCGATAAGCACTTCGTAGTCTTTTTCTTCGGTGTAATACGATGTAACGGGGTAAAGGTAAGTAAACTCGTGATCTTTGGCGGTGAAGGTAAAGGTGACAGTGTCATCAAAGTCGGTGAACAGCAATTCGTCGTCGAGCACCAAATAAATACCTTCGTATGCTTTGCCGTCGGCGTCGTAGTAGGTGGCGTTGCCCTTAAGGTCGAGATCGATGACCGACCAGTTCTCGGAATTAAGGTAAGTACCTGCGTATCCCTGATATATGTCGATCCTTACGAGAGCAGGTAATCCGTTCATGGTCGTCATCTCGAACGTGTGCTCGTTTTCACCGTACTCGACGATGATATATTCGTCTATAACCGAATACGTCATCTCTTCCTCGGAACCGGTGTAGACGTTGGTGTAAACGGCTTTGCCGTAGCCGTCGAGTCTTACGTAGCCTTTCGCTTCCCAGTTGACTACGACGATATACGTGTCGTACTCGCTTCCCTTTACGGTGAATCCGTCCTCGGTCAGATCAAGACAGTATTTTTCCGTTTTGGAAACGGTTATCAGGAAGGTTTCGTCAAGGACCGTGAGAACGCCCGTATGTTTCGCGCCGTCTACGTCCGTATAAGTTGCCGCTACGCCGTAACCGTTCACGGAAAGAGAGCCTTTCGAGCATTCGATATCGAGCGCGTTCTCTTCTGTGAAGAT
>CACXHH010000096.1 GCA_902767455.1 uncultured Eubacteriales bacterium | reverse complement strand
CGTCCGGGGCGTATTTTTGCATATTAAAGGGGATATTCGGCTGAATGCCGGACGTCGCCCACAGATCGAGAATGGGTAAAGCAAAATACTCTGCAACGCTTCTGATCATAGCGACGTAATCGGCAAGGACGTATTTACCGTCGGGGCGCACGGCGATATTGTCTTCGCCGTGACGGTGAATCGGCGTAACGATAACGATCTGCGCTTTTGGACATCTTAATTGTATATCTATTATCAAAGAAAACAGCGCGCCGTAAAAAGTATATCGGCTGATAACGACGCCCTTTTCGCCCATCGGAACGTCGCCGTGACCGAAATCGTTGGTACCGCCGAAAATAAAAACGACGTCAAGGTCGGTATCCATCTCTTCAACCCGCGTAAAAAACGGAAAATTATCCTTTTCGGCAAGCGGAACTATCTGTGCGGCTATCTTGGTCGCGCCTATACTATGATTGAAGACCCTCGCTTCGGGGTGAGCGGCGGCAAAAAGCCCTACGAAACTCTTTTCATAAGAACTTGCGCCTGTGCCTTCAGAAATGCTGTCGCCCAAAAAACCTATTTTCAACCCTTTGATATCCATAGTCAGAAACCCCTTTTATATTGAAATAACGTTTTAATAATAAGTGATTTGAAAGTCGACGGTCTTTTTCTCTTTCTCGCCGATCGAAAAATACTTTTTGTCTTTATCGAATGCGACAAATTCGTCCGCGTCGTCAGGAAGCGCCGACCACGGCTCTATACAGATCATATCCGCGCCGTTTGGTCGCCAGAGCAGGATATTGTCGACGTCGGGATAAAAAAGTGCGGCTATAGGTCGATTATCGAGCGTTTTTATAGTAACTTGGCGACTTGCGACCTTTCCGAAAATAAGCGTACGCCCATCGGCGAGAAAGTCTTCCGGCAGACACAGTTCTTTGCCTTCGCCGAAATCGACGAACAGATTTATGAGATTGGCTTTTTTGTCTGTCTTTTGCGATAAAAACTCTTTTTCCTTTTCAAAACAGAGTTTATGGTCGCCCGTCGCGCCGTTAAGCAAAAACGAGTCGTGCCTGCCGATAGCGTAGTACATAAAGCCTTCGCCGAGATTTTCGACGACGTTTTCGATAAACAACGTATTACCGCAAACCGTATACTTTATCGACAGCCTGAATTTAAAAGGATAGACCTTTAAAGTTTCTTCATCGTAAAAAAGGACGAACGTCACGCTGTCGGGTTTTACGTTTTCGACCGAAAATACGCTTTTGCTCGCAAAACCGTGGAAAGGCATCTTAAAATCCTTTCCGCCAATCACGACCGCGCTGTTTCCGCACACGGGGAAGAGAACGGGGCTGTGTTTCGCCCACTTGCCGTTATCGTTCTGCCAGACGCGCTCTTTGCCTTTATATATACGACGCTTTGTATCTCGGCGCCCAGCTCGCTTATTTTTGCAACGAAATCGTCGTTTTTTATTTCGTAGATCATTTTTCCATAAGCACTTCGCTGTTTGTACCGTAATAAATATCTTCTTTAAAAGCTATCAGGCGACAAAACGACTCGAAAGTCGTAAGGTCAAAACCGTCGCCGTTGTCGAGTTCGAAGCCGTGCCCCCAGATATAGAACAGTTTCGGCGCGGCGGTATCGAGCGACAAAAACCGTTCGGCAAGACCGAAAAGCATTTCGTCCGTAATATGTACGGTCGGCTTGATCCTGAATAGGTCTGTCGGCAGATCGAACCCGTAAGTCGGCTCGGTCTGTCTTGCGTACTTTATCCCCGTGCGGTTTTCGATCAAATCGACCACACGGTCGTCAAAAGTAGCCCCGTCGCCGTTGCCGGGGTACGCAAACCCGCAGACGCGCCTGCCGCACAGTTTTTCAAGCAAAAGTCTGTCTTTTTCCACCTGAAAAACGATGGTTTCGTCGTCGGGAAGCTTTGTCAGAGTGGGGTGAGAAAGCGTATGCGCCGCTATCTCGTGCCCGCAATACACACGCACGACTTCCGACGGCGAAATTTTGTAGTTATCGTCACGCGCAAAATGCGTGCCTAACAGCCCGGAATTCAGATTGAAAGTCGCCTTTAATCCGTATTTATCGAGAATTTTAACTATATCTTCGTCGCGACGACAACCGTCGTCGAAAGAAAAAGTTATCGCCTTGTTTTTACCTTTCCACATACTTGACCTTCGTTTTATCAAACTATCCGCCCGACGGCGATAAGAATTATCGCAAGCGAACCAATGGCTATAGATATTATCTGTTTTACGTTCAATCTTTCTTTGAAAAGTATCGCAGACGCAACCGTTACCAAAATGATAACGCCGACGTTATACACGGGAAAGTACACCACGCTCGGCAATTTACCCGCAAGGAAGGTGTTGAAAACGTTTATAATTCCGAGCAGAGCGCCTATCAAGACGACGCAAACGCAACGTATTATCCTTTGTTTTTTGCTTTCAGGCGCTACGGGTGCGGCAACGTTCTCAGACACAGAAGATAAAGATCTCTTTTCTTTAAGATAAAGGAACAGCATCGTCAATAATCCTGCGAGAATCGCAAAGACAAGGGAAATCTCTATAAAAAGACTCGTGTCTGCGTTTGGATAATATACTCCGTTGAATTTTTGCACGATACCGATAACGCCGCTGCAAACCAAACTCAAAACGGCAAACACCAACCATTTAACGGAAAACTTCTTATCCGACTTATCTATCGTCATAAAGAGCGCAACGACGATAAGCGCGATACCCGCTATCGAAAGCGCGTTTATAGACTCTTTAAAGAATATCGCATTAAAAATGGTAGGTATCAAAAAACCGCATTGAGAAAACAGCATCGACAAAGATACCGAACCCAACTCTATCGCCTCTATGCCGAAGATTATTGCTATCATAAGCAAAAGACCGTAAATTAAGGCAAAAAAGATTGATTGTTCGGAAAAGTTTCCGATATTTGACAAAGCAAACGGCAAAAGAGCTACGAACGCGACGATAAACAACATAACGTTGAATCTTATCGTCTGAAAAGCGCTTTCCGAACGTTTTGTTTTCTTTATAAGTATACCGCGCGTAACCGCGAGCATAACGCCTACTATGAGAAGTAAATAATATATAAACATAAGCAAATCAATTATTATCTGAATTTTATAGCCGTCGTTTTCAGCGGCTCGAAATATTTGCCGATAATCGACACATAGCCGCACTTTTTAAAAAATCTTACGTCAGTCCACACGCCCGCCGGCATTATAATATCGAATTATTCTTCAGCCATATCT